>CAWVZW010000035.1:0-35407 GCA_963934735.1 uncultured Planctomycetaceae bacterium | reverse complement strand
TGGCATCAAACCTAGTTCTGCTGCGGCAACGGAATCGAAAGATGACGCTGAAGCAGTCGAAGCTGAAGTTGTCGAAGCGGAAGCAGTCGAAGCGGAAGCTGTCGAAGCTGAAGTTGTCGAAGCTGAAGTAGACGAAGCTGAAGTAGACGAAGCTGAAGCAGTCGAAACTGAAGCAGTCGAAGCGGAAGTTGTCGAAGCGGAAGCAGACGAAGCGGAAGCAGACGAAGCTGACGCGGACTCTGACGCCAGCGACGATTCCGACGAGTAGTCCACATCAATGTTGATTTGATACAAAGCAATTCTGCATCTCCAAACATCATTCGTGGTACCGGAAGATTGGGCATTGAAACCAATTGCACACACAGGTGGAATTCAATAGCGATTAAGTACACTTAAGCCCTATCCACAAATTCTTCAATCTGTGGCATAATTGACGCCAACATGATTCCTCGTTTGTTGGACTCTTGCCCAGAACAATTTCTGTGCGATATTTCTGCAAAAACAAAATGCCTACGTTGATTTCACGGAATTATCAATAGACCCCCACAGCCGAAAAACTGGTATCCATTTATGAATCTTGATCCGATGAGCCACCTTACAGCCGACTTCAACAATGACCCCCAAAATCCCGCGGTGCTCGGGCAACATCAATACGATGAATCCAACGCCCAAGCTTACCAATCGGTGCAACGGCAACGTCAACTGACGCTAGGCGATCTGCTACTTGAAAACAGAATCGTCTTCCTACAAGGCGAAATTCATACCGGCAACGCCAATGAAGTTGTCATGAAGTTGCTTTACCTACAAAGTGAAAACCGCCGCAAAGACATTCATTTCTACATTAATTCACCAGGTGGAAGCGTCGTAGCAACACTAGCTATTTATGACACTATGCAAATTCTTAGCTGTCCAGTCTCCACATATTGTGTCGGCCAAGCTGCCAGTGGCGGCGCAGTCCTGTTAGCCGGTGGTACCTCTGGAAAGCGATTCGCTTTACCACACTCGCGAGTCATGCTACACCAACCCTACGGTGGAGTTGGCGGACAAATTAGTGATATTGAAATCCAAGCGAATGAGATCATGCGTAACCGTGAAGTCCTCAACGAGATCCTCGCACACCATTGTGGCAAAAAGGCTAAAGAACTGGCTGTAGACACCGATCGTGATTTTTTCTTAACTGCCCAAGAAGCTGTCGATTATGGTCTCGTTGATAGTATCCTTACCAAGCCTGAACACACCGAAGAGCCCGTTGATCAATAACCGTTGCCCGTTGTTGTTAATTAATAACCAAAATAATTTATCGGACATCCCTGTCGCCAATAGTAAATAGTAGAAAGCAATAATTATGCCTCCCATTCCGTATGTCGTTGAAACATCAGGCCGAGACGAACGAGTCTATGATATTTACAGCCGCCTATTGAAAGACCGCATTGTATTTTTAGGGTCGGGAGTGAATGACGAAGTCGCCAATGCAATCGTTGCTCAAATGCTGTTTTTGCAATCAGATAACCCCAAAGCGGATATTCACTTCTACATTAACTCGCCCGGCGGCAGCGTCACTGCAGGAATGGCAATTTACGATACCATGCAATTTGTGACTTGTGATGTGGCAACGTATTGTATTGGACAAGCTGCTTCGATGGGCGCACTACTGTTAACCGCTGGTGCGAAAGGCAAACGCTCTGCACTGCCAAATTCACGAATCATGATCCACCAACCGCTCGCAGGAATGGAAGGTACGGCTGAAGAAATTTTGATTCATGCAAAAGAATTTCAGAAGACGAAACACAAGTTGAACGAAATTCTGATCAAGCACACAGGCAAGACGCTAGCAACGATCGAAAAAGACACCGACCGTGATAACTTTATGTCGTCAATGGAAGCTAAAAAATACGGGCTTATCGATACAGTCGTTGAGAAAATGGACGACACGAGTAAATAACGCCAGCCCGTCGATACGTTAGCGGTTAGGTGACCAAGCCGGTGCTATTGTCGATCGCGGTATTATCTTGAGAGTATAGGCAGCGAATAGATCCTCGCTGGTTGTCGGATTAGCCGGTTTAAACTGTACCTTGATCTCGATAAACTCCACCGCTGGGCTACCAGCCGGAAAATCCAATTGCAGAGGAATCGTACGGGAACTCGACCGTGAGCGAATGATCTCGGCTAGCTGTTCAACGGTAATTTCCCAGCGGCCCAACAATTGCGAGCCTGTACTTGGTGCCTCATATGCTGCTACCACAACACTTCCCCGCGGTGTAACCAACTCGTCTTTTCGCGAACGCAATTGTAAGTGCACTAACAACGTGTCATCGCCGCGGATGCCATCCAAGTTGCGGCCTACCGTCCGTAGCCGATTGATCTCAAGTATGATTGCCTCGACACGATCTGCGGACTCCACGCGGTGACTAGCGGACCGCACCCTAGGTTGCAAATTGGATCGTGACGTGGGGTGGATCTGAGCAGACGAGTTTTCCGCTGGGTTTAGATCAATTAAGGGAGGTCCAGCGTCAGTCGCATCCGTCGAATTCACTTTGGTCCGCAGGTCCGAGTTTTCCGTTTCAAGTTCCTCAACTTGATCCGCTAGTTTGTTGTATTCGTACTGTAGGTCATAGATTTGATCCTCTAAGGCACGACGTTGTACACCAAACTGATCTACCTGCCGCTGAGTGCGCAGATTATTCCCACATCCCGAGAAAGCTGGGATTGCCAAGCATAAAAATGCACAAAACCAATGGCGAATCACGTTTAGAGCAACCGATCGATAACGAGGTATTACAGTTACGTCATTTAAGCAACGCAAAGAATAGCGATTTCTATAACCCTGCCACAATATCAGTCCCAGAATTTACCACTGGGCGAATTTGTGAGCATTCATGATGCCGCTTACAGGCTACGTAGAAATTGCACCAAATCTGCAACTTGCTGTGGTGTCAATAACTCGGCATCTTGTGCCTGAGGACCCACCGGATGCTTGTGTTTTAAGAAAACATCAGACAACGTTTTAGCGGTGTTATTATGAAAGAAATGCACACGCTGTCCCACGCCCAACAAGGATGGTGGATTGAATTCTTGATTACCTTCGGAGTCCGACAATCCAACATCGAACAAGCCCGTAACCGTAAACGCCGGAGGAGCATGGCATTGTCGACAATCCGCTTGATTGAACACTTTTTGCCCGCGAGCAATCGCTTTCTTATCGACCTGCTGACGCGCTGCATCAATACTTGGAGGCGGTGGTAATGTCTTCAAAAAAGCAGCTAATTCCTGCAATTGATCATCCGACGGTGGCTCATCCATCTGCATCGTTAGCGACAGAGAATTTTTGATTTGAGTTTGTAAATCTGCGGCTTTTCCGTTCCAAGCAAACGGAGCAGTATTTGCTTTACCCAGCAACGTCAAAACTCGCTTGGGAGCTCCGAACGACGTGTCACTAAAATTGTCATTTAGTAATCCATTGGTATGTCCGTCCGTGTGGCAACTATGACAACTCATCCAGCCATCGTGAGACAACTTCGCATTAAAAAACAATCGTTCTCCTCGATCGACATCCGTCCACTTAGCCTGCGGACCTAGCGGGATTTGTGTACTCTGCTGATCTTTTAAACTAACAATCGATATCGAGTCGCTGAGCATGTTTGCCACATAGATTTTATCCGCGGTAACAACAATATCCATCGGTCGCAATCCGACTTTGATCCGCTGTAAACTGAAGTCGTCTTCTTGACCATAAGCAATTTCTCCGACACCGCCCAAAATAACGACGACTGTACCATCCTTTGTAATTGCCATCCCTGTAGGATCACCCGTGGCACTACCCGCTTCGCCTAACGGATGCATATGTGCGCCAGTGTACATCTCCTCACCACCTATGAAAACATTTTCGAGTCTCAACCAACGCAAGTCATTGGACATTAACAGTCCCCAATGCACGTCATTGCGTACCGTATGAGCAAGTTCATTGAGCATCTGGTGGGCGATTATTAACATGTCACCCGAGGCGCTTAATTCGAGTCCGCGTACGTTATGACCGGGGAATGTGCGTTGCCCAATTATCGATAACCGCCCGTGTACTGCATCGGAAATATCCGCAATTCCCAACGTTCCACCATACGCATCGCCAATAATCATGCGATCACCTGCGCGGTCGATAACCATTTTCCGTGGCGCGAATGATAAATCAACTAGCTGTATCAATTTAGACTGTTGCGGATCGGTTTTATTAATCTGTAAAACCGCCAACTGACGAGACCATAAACCTGCGACATATAACAACGAAGTCCGAGCATCATATTCTAGTTGAATTGGATATCGACAACTCGGTATATCATGGACATGAAGGAGGGTGTTTTTGGACACGGTATACAAGCTAATAACATGATTCGCTTCGTTTGCAATGGCAATTAAATCTGTCGCCGCGATCCGTTCCATATCCGACGGAACGCCGCCAACGGCAATTTCACCTGTGACGATCTGCTGCTCCATATCCAAAACGGAAACTGTGGCAGCACGTTGGTTGAGTACGAACAGTTGGTTCGAGGGAACATGAATTTCCAAGGCAACAGGACGCCTGTGGGCTGCGGTCGTTAACAACGATTCCGCTGCAGAAACCGGGAGGATGGCAATCACCGTTAGTAGTAAAAACATGGTCTGCTTCATGAGAGCTCTTTTTATTGGAGTGGTGTTCATACGAGTGTTCATTATTGGGTAATTTATAATTTCAGAAAAGGGAAATACCGTAAAACCTTTATGACAAAATCTGCCGCACTGGAGTACCTGCGACATCCGTTAACCGGAATTGACGACCTTGATAACGATATGTCAGCTCTTCATGATCCTTCCCTAAAAGGTGAAGTATAGTAGCGTGGAAATCGTGTACCGATACGGGATCCTTTGTAATGGAGAATCCCAATTCATCAGACGCGCCGATTCGTGAGCCACCTCGAATTCCCCCACCTGCCATCCAGATTGCAAAACAATCTTTGTGATGATCACGACCAGCGTTGCTCAAGCTACCCTGAACCATCGGAGTGCGTCCAAATTCACTCCCACAAATAACCAATGTATCATCAAGCAATCCACGTTGCTTCAAGTCCTTCAACAAAGCAGCAATCGGTTTATCAATTTGGCTAGTTTTGTTTCGAATTGATTTTTCAATCCCACCGTGATGATCCCATCCCTGATCAAACAACTGCACAAAACGCACACCCCGTTCAACCAAACGACGGGCTAACATGCAGTTGTTGGCAAAACCTGCCTGCCCCGGTTGCGTGCCGTACATTTCATGCGTCACCATGGATTCCTGTGATGTATCCATCAGCTGCGGTACCGAGGTCTGCATGCGGAACGCCATCTCATACTGTCCAATGCGTGTTGCGATCTCCGGGTCGCCCATATCCACCAGTTGCTCACGATCCAGCGCAACAATCGCATCAACGATCTTTCGGCGGTCGGCTGGCTGAATCCCTTTCGGGTTGGACAGAAATAAGACCGGATCACCCGACGCTCGAAATTCAACACCCTGATAAATGGAAGGTAAAAATCCGCTACCCCACATGCTGTTGCCAGCACCACCAACGCTGCCTGTCACCATGACCACAAAGGCTGGTAAATTTTCATTAACACTGCCCAGCCCGTAAGTCACCCACGATCCCATGCTCGGTCGACCAAATCGACCAAAACCGGTTTGCATAAACAGCTGTGCCGGCGCATGATTAATCTGTTCACTATGCATCGATTCGATCACAGCAATATCATCTGCCATCGACCCAATATTCGGTAACAACTCTGAAAACGTCTGACCACTTTCACCGTATTTGCGGAATTTAAAGGCCGATCCATACATCTTCGGCCGACTGCGAATGAACGCAAACTGCTGGCTGTTGAATAACTCATCCGGACATAACTCACCGGTCATGTCACGTAATTTGGGCTTGTCTACGTAAAGGTCGAGTTGCGATGGGGCTCCAATCATGTGAATATAAATCACACTTTTGGCTCTGCTGTTGTAGTCACTCTGACGTGCCTGCAACGGATTTAAATAAGGTTTTTTGGCACCTTTTGTTTCGTCACCCAACAACGACATCCATGCCGGAATACCGATACCCATCGCACCTGTCCGGAACAGTTCACGCCTTGTCATTTGTAATTTAGCTGACTGCGGAATCATCACTAGTTCCTTGTAATCGTTTCGTCTAGGTTCAGCAAAACATTGGCAATATAACACCAGGCCGCTGATTCTGCGGTTGCGCGTTCTGTATTGCTGCCGACAAGTTCTTGAATATCCGACGGTCGATCTCTCAAGCGACTAACGGTGGATTGATACAACGTTTCCAGGATCTCCACTTCACGTTGACTTGGCTTGCGAGCCAGTGTCTGGATAAATGCAAAGGCAATCTTACCGTGGATACTACCATCGGATGCCTCGATTTCATTTGCAAAGGCCCTCGTCATTTCCCAATAGGTCGGATCATTTAGTAATGTGAGTGCCTGCAGAGGAGTGTTGGTACGGCTACGTTTAATAACACAGGATGTACGATCCGGCGCGTCGAAATTTGTGAAACTGGGATACGGCGCACTGCGTCGCCAGATTACATAAACACCACGACGAAACCGGTCCGTGCCGTTGCTGGTTTCATATTTGGGTTCATTACGTCCCACATGTCGCCAAAAACCGTCCGGTTGGGGTGGATAAATCGGGGCACCACCCATTTTGAATTCTAGCAAACCGCTAATTTGTAACATCGTGTCTCGGATGGCTTCCGCGGAAAGTCGCACACGAGGAGCCCGTGCCAATAGCATATTGGTTGGGTCAACGGCCTCTAAGTCTGAACGCATTTTTGAGTCCTGTTGATAAGTCGCCGAATGAACAATTAACCGATGAATATGTTTCATCGACCAACCCTGATCCATAAATTCAACTGCCAGCCAATCCAGTAAACCCGGATGGGAGGGTGCATCCCCCTGACTCCCGAAATCTTCTTCTGTAGCAACGATCCCTCGACCAAATATTTCCGCCCACCAGCGATTCACCGTCACACGTGAAACCAGTGGGTTTTCGACGGAAGTCAGCCAATGAGCCAGTTCCAAGCGACTTTGACCACCTTCGGTTTGATTCTTGTGTAAAGCCGCTGGGGTAGCTGGCTGGACTTGTTTACCGTTGTTCTTGTATTCACCACGAATTAATAAATAAGTCGATCGTGGTTCTTTCATCTCCGACATGACCAAGGCTGTTGGAGATTGCAAATTGTTTATTTTCACTTGAGCATCTGCCAGTTTTTTTTGCGCTGCCTGATACTCAGGTTGCTGTTTCAGATAAAAGTCATGCAATTGCTTCTCTTGCTTGGGATTACGCTTTGATTTCTTCGCCAACTCAATTATCTCCGGTGCCACCGTGGCTCGAGTGCCTGTCCGCGCCGATAACCGCACACGACCAATGACCCGCCCACCACCATAATTCATTATCAAAGTCGCTTTGATTTTCTGAGTACCTGTAAACTCAATGGGGCTCTCTGTTTGGAATTCAGCCCAGTGTGATTTAAAGAATTGAGGAGCAATCGCCCAGGCTGTAACTGGGTCTCCATCGACCGCTTTGCTCACATCGAAATTTAACTGAGAAAAATCAGCAATCGCACTGTGGAGTTTAATTTTGTTTCCACCGGCCTCGAGCGTAAATTCCTGCAATACAAAATTCGGACGTTCGGCGGTAAAACGTCCAGGCCCTGTTCCAGGTAACGAATCATCAAGCAATGCTTCCAGCTTAAATCCGCTCAGATGCTGTTGGGCTGTTATAAACTCAATTTCAAAGGTATCACCGCTCGGATTTTCGCCACCGGACAGCACAGACTGGTCATCAAGTACCGTTAACGTGGCACCATTAACCGATTTTTGGCTTACGGGAGTTAGGACGAACCAGGTTGAGTCACTATATTTCTGCGCTGATATCATGGCGACCCAATCTGCGTACCCAGATTCAACTCGCTTGGTAATCTGATCGAGAGCCACTTGTTGTTTTTCTTTTACCGCTTCCAAAACAGCTAACTGACGCTGCTGTGTAGGAGTACGGTCGACCTCAATTTTAGGGCCAAAGAAGTTGTACGCCGTACTCTTACCGCTAACTTCCAGCGGCGTATTATTGAAGTAGGCCATCATCTGATAATATTCTTTTTGACTAAACGGATCGTACTTATGGTTATGGCACTGAGAGCATTCAATTGTAGAACCTAACCAAACACTCCCTGTCGTATTCACGCGGTCGATCACCTGATTTAGGCGACTCATTTCTGGATCCACTCCACCTTCAACATTCAAAGTGGTCAGTCGGTGAAATCCAGTGGAAATTTGTTGTGCAACGGTTGGGGATTCCAGCAAATCCCCTGCGATCTGTTCGATGGTAAATTGATCAAATGGCATATCCTCATTCAATGCGTTAATCACCCAATCGCGATAGGGCCAGACATTACGATATTGATCTGCCTGATAGCCATTGCTGTCAGCATAACGAGCCAAATCCAGCCACGGTCTAGCCCAGCGGACACCATACTGCGGCGAAGCAAGTAACTGCTCCACCAATTGCTCGTAAGCTTCGGGGTGATCATTTGCAATAAATTTCTGCACCTGTTCGTAGGTTGGAGGGTAGCCAACCAAATCCAGAAACACGCGACGAATCAGGCGACGGCGATCTACCGGCACGGAGGGAACAACCTTTTCGGCTTCCAACCTCTGGAGTACGAAAAAATCGATAGGGTTTTGAGGCCAACGTTGATTTTTAACTCGCGGTAATTCAGGACGTTCAGGAGCAACATAAGCCCAGTGTCGTTCGATCTGTTGAGCAGCGGACCCGACACCATCCGGCCATGGAGCACCCTCAGCGATCCAGCGACGAATGGTTTCAATCTTTTCTGCTGGCAATGCCTCTGCTCCCTGAGGCATACGTTCGCCTTCATCGGTCAGGATCAGACGCTGGTAAAGCAGGCTTTGCTGTGGCTTACCTGCTGTAATTCCGGATCCATTAACTCCACCTTTAAATGCAATCGCTCGCGCATCCAAGCGCAGATCGCCTTCATGATTTTTCGCACCATGGCACTCTATACAATTCGCCTGAAATATCGGCCACACTTCATTTTCGAAATCCACCGTTTGTGCCTGAGTTGTCGAGGCAACGCCACACAACATAAGACAAAAGATCGATGCAATCGGTTTTAGAGGCATGTTCAAACCTTAGGCCAGGATATCGTGTTTGACATCACCATAAATGTCGGTCAGCCTAAAATCTCTACCCGCATATTTGTACGTCAATTTTTCGTGATCTAAACCCATCAAATGCAGCATGGTCGCATGTAAATCATGGAAATGTACTTTGTTTTCGACGGCATAATACCCGTACTCATCGGTACTGCCATATCTCAAGCCTCCCTGCACACCACCGCCGGCTAGGAACATGGAGCAGGCGTGTGGATTATGATCTCGTCCATTCTTGTTACCTTGCTCGACCGGAGTACGTCCAAATTCGCCTCCCCACCAAACCAATGTATCTTCCAGCAAACCGCGTTGTTTAAGGTCGCGCAATAAACCGGCAATCGGTTTATCCACTTCTTTGGCATTCTTCGTATGACCATCGCGGAGATTTGCATGTTGATCCCACTTGTAGCTATGGGTCACTTGAATAAACCGCACACCTTGCTCGGCAAATCGACGTGCCAACAAACATTGAATTCCAAAGTTTTTCGTTGGTTCCTCGTCAATCCCATACATTTTATATGTGTCTGCTGTCTCCTGCGAGATATCTTGCAATCCGGGCATTTGATTTTGCATACGATATGCGAGTTCGAATGATGCGATTCGTGACTCCAACGCGTCGTCGGTATCTCGTTTTTCCAAGTGCTGGCGATTCACCTGCCCCAAGAAATCAAGTTCCGCTCGTTGCATTTTAGCGCTAACCCATTTATTTTCGATAAAGTGAATGCGAGCTTCTTCCGCTTTAATGCTCGCCGCACCAATCGGTGTGCCTTGATAATGTGCCGGCAAAAACGCGCTCGACCAAGCATTCACACCACCGTGGCCAAGGGTAGGGCAAATTGTTAAAAAGCCAGGCAGGTTTTGATTTTCACAGCCAAGTCCGTACATCAACCACGAACCTATCGAAGGCCGAACGAACGTATCGGAGCCCGTGTGTAATTCCAGCAGCGCCGCTCCGTGTCGAGAATTGCTGCCATGTATCGAATTAATAACACAGAGGTCATCTGCCATTTGCCCGACATGAGGAAACAGATCGGACACGTGTAAACCGCTTTCACCATACTGGCGAAACTTCCAAGGCGATCCGAGTAAATTTCCCGTAGCACTGGAAACGATACGAGGCTTTTTGCCCGGATAGGGTCGGCCATCATGCTTCTGCAATAACGGCTTGTAATCAAACGTATCAACCTGTGAAGGCCCACCGTGCATGAACATGAAGATGATTCGTTTGGCACGCGCTGGAAAACTCGCTGACTTGGGTGCTGTGGCCGCTCGACCTGATTCAGCAGCCAATACCCCGTTGTTCATTTTCTCCTGGAGTAATCCTGCTAATGCCAAACTCCCAAAACCAACACTCGATTGCTGTAACATCGCACGTCGCGACATCGGTTGCGCTAAAAAGTTATGACATTGTGAATTGTCTGCCATGATTTTATTTCCAAATCTATCCGTAACTTAATCTAAATAAGCAAATTCGTTGGCTGCCAATAACACTCGGCACAAACCTTGCCAAATTACCAGTTCCGCGGCCGCACTTACATTATCGTCCATATCCTGCACGAACAATTCACGATACCGCTGTAAAAATTGATTGCACTTATCAACATCCTCCGACGTCGCCACACGACCATATACGATCTCATGTAAAGCGTTTATCCGTTCTGCATTAGTTTCAATATCGTCCTGTAGCACGCGTTGCGCTAGCCTACTCGCTTCGTCTTGGACTAATTTACTATTCATCATAAACAACGCTTGCGGCGTCACAACAGTATTCTTTCGTTGGCCTTGAATAACACTTGGGTCCGCAAAATCGAAAGCTATAAACACATTGTACAAAGCACTGCGCAAAATCGGTAAATAAACACTGCGACGATTGTAATCATAGGTAGTTCGTTTTGATCCCGTACCCGTGACATAAGCTCGATCCGTGTTGGGCAACAATTGACCGTACATTTGTAAATCAAGGTTGTCCCCCACGGCTAATAAAGCATCCCGCACTTCCTCGGCGTCAAGCCGCCGACGATTAAATCTCCACCACAATCGATTCTCTGGATCTTTTGTATTGGCTTGAGAGTCGAATGTGCTGCTCATTTGATACGTGCTCGACAGCAACATCAAACGATGCATCTGTTTGATAGACCAACCTTGATCAATAAATTCAACGGCTAGCCAGTCCAGCAACGGCTGGTTGGTCGGGCGTTGGCCAAGTAAGCCGAAGTTATCGGGTGAACGCTGCAATCCATTGCCAAAATGCCACAACCACAATCGGTTAACGAAGACGCGGGAAGTCAACGGATGTTTGGCATCCGTCAGCCACTGAGCCAATTGCATACGACCGCTCGCCTCCGCTGGAATCGACACATCCGCTACCTGATCTACGACCTCAAGAAATCCCCGCTGCGTTGACTCGCCAAGCGTCAAATAGTTCCCGCGAATATGAATCGCCAAATCTTCAACTTTACCTTCGGTGACTCCCATCGCCTTGCCCACCATCGGTTGTGCAGTAGCTAACGTGGCTTTAGATTTCACAATCGCCGCAATCGCTTGTTGCGATTTTTCAGAAACCAACTTATCAATTTCTTGCGGATCGCGAAATGGTCCATCGGCGGCGATCGCTGTAGTCACTATCCACTGCAAGGCACTGCCATCCTCGATTTTACTTATTGTATCGCTTGCATCAGCAGCCGCAGATAATATGGTGGCCAACTGTTTTTCAGCGGCGTTTCCTAGCTGCGTAAATGCCGTCTGCTGTTCGCCGCGATCTCGTAATAACAAACCTGTTAGATGCTCATCACGCTGTGAAACAGCCATCAGTAAAAAATCAACCCACTGTCTCAAGTACTCCGTTTGCAGACCTTGCTCCGCCGCTACGACTTCGATTTCGGCCAAACTTTTTTGACCGCCACCGCTGTGATAAGTAACATTGTCTGATGTTGGAATAAGCGCAATTTTGTCGAAATGAGGTGTCGTTCCTAGGCGTTGCCACCGAAGCGTATGTTTCCCCACAGTGAATTGAAACACGCCACCGACGAACCATTTCACTTCCGACGACTGAAAACTTCCCGTTATCGCATTTGCCGCGTCTGAATCGACTAAATGCCCATCGACAAACAACTTGCCTCCTCGTGATTCCGCTTGGGTATACAACCATTCCAAGCGGTAATTTCCTGCGGCGGTTATCTCAAAATCATACTCGGCATAATTCAAAAAAGTCGGCGTGCCGGACGTGTTTTGCACAATCGGCGGAATCTTGCCTATACTGCCTCGAACATATTCTTCGGCTTCTTGAAGCAGCAAACCATCCACCTCTGCTAGCGGCGTATCCGTTAAAACCGCCGTTAAGTCTTCCAAATTCGATGTCGGAGTCGCTTTAGCAAGCAAGATTTTATCCACATGCGGTACGGGTCCTTCTTCCCGCGCTATCCTGATGACATTTTTACCCGCCTGTAATGCATAAATTCCCTCTACGAACCAGGTTTGAGAATCCTCAAACCATGTACCGGTTGTATGTGCAGCGACATCTGAATCAACGACCGTTCCATTAATCGTCAACACCATGGGCCGCGAATCAACCGCGGCATAACGCATTTCCAATTGATAATCCCCGGCGTCTTCGATTTCAACGTCGTATTCTGCAAACCCTTGCTGCAACAAAACGCCAACACCTTTTCCATAGTATGTTGTTTCCGCTTGCAGTGTGCCTCGCTGAAACTTCTCAGCCTCCCACACAATGCTGTTTTCTACTGCAATCCCATCTCGAATAAAGTTGCCAATCACATTGTGTCCATCCGCAATCGGCTTGCTATTGACACTAACAAATTTGGACGCCGAGATTAAATACTTGGACAACAAACGCTGCTGGGATTCTCGTAGCGTTTGCCGCGCCTCTTTTTGCATTACAGCTAATTCGTCATCCAACTCCTTAACAGCAGAGTTGTGTTTTTCCAGCGCGGCTTTCGTTGCTGGAGTATCCAGCGGATATTCGTGCCACTGGGCGACAACGTTGAAGTTCTCCATGGTCTTCGTCGACTTGAAGATACTCGCCAAGGCATAATAATCTTTGCTAGCAATGGGATCAAATTTATGATCATGGCAGCGGGCACAACCCATCGTTAACCCCATAAATGCGCGGCTCATCGTATCGAGCTGCTCATCGATAATATCCATTTCCATTTTCTGGCCATCATCGCAGGCGAGCATCTTGGGACCTATCGACAGAAAACCAGTGGCGATCAAGCGATCGAGCCGTTTTTGGGGGGATGCATCCTGTTGCGGATCAAGCAAATCGCCGGCGAGTTGTTGTTGAAGAAAATCAGCAAACGACAAATCTTGATTCCATGCTCGTACCACATAATCACGATATCGAAAGGCGTTTACATACGCCAGATTCTCGTCTAACCCGTTGGAATCAGCGTAGCGAGCGACGTCGAGCCACTTCCGGCCCCAGCGTTCACCGTAACGAGGCGAAGCCAGTAATCGCTCCACTAAACTCTCATAGGCCAGCGGCGAGGTGTCCGCTAGAAACTCATTGATTTCTGTTACGGTGGGAGGCAGTCCGGTTAAATCAAACGTGACGCGTCGAATCAATGTCCGCCGGTCTGCAGCAATGGCTGGCGTTAACTCTGACCGCTCCAGTTCACTAAGAATAAAAGTATCAATAGCATTGCTTACCCAGGCTTTATTTCTCACACTAGGCAAGGCGGGACGTTGCGGAGTTTTAAATGCCCAAAATTTTCGCGATTGTTCATAATCAATAACACGCGGCGCCGTATTGTTACTCGCAACTGCGGGACGCGGATCTGGAGCTCCCATCTCGATCCATTTTTTGAAAACCGCAATGACCTCTGGAGGCAATTTAGATTCTGGCGGCATCTGGTAAAAATCGTCTGAATATTCAATGGCTGCCATCAGCCAACTCTCAGCCGGTTTAAAGGGCACAATCGCGGCACCAGAGTCGCCACCCTTGAGTAATGCTTCGCGGGATTCAACCGACAAACCGCCCTCGTATTCATCAGCATCGCTAGAGTGGCACTCGTAACAATGCTGAATTAATAGCGGACGAATCTTAGATTCAAAAAATTTCAAACCCGCTGCATCAAATTCCGGTTCCTCTTGGCTATACCCATTTGTACAAAATGGCAAATAGGCCAGCGAAACGATAAAAAGGAACCAAGGGCGCATAGGAGAATCTTAAATCGGTGGGAAATTTAATACTTATATTTTACCTAAAAACGTCTCGGCAGGGGTAGGTCGCATGCCTGCGGAGGCCTTTCCATTTACGGCTACAATTCAAGACATATAGTCCAAGTAATCAATTCTCAATGCGTTTAATTACTTCGTCAACACCAGGGAAGACACTCGGCATTTTTTGAGTCACCTTGCCGCTGGCAGCCCACTCGGTACCACGTTGCAAGGTAGTAATAAACCCGACACATTGTTGGGAGTCAATTCCATGGCCCATCGGTGTATGAAACACTCGGCCTTGCCCATAGTCGATCGTAAAGATCATTGGCTCATGGCGTCCAGTACCTCCATGGTCCTTGCTAGCAAACGCAGTCGCTAGCACGGTCATATTTTCAGCAGGGCCGCGCAACATGTCATACAATTCATCCTTTTCATGTAACCATTGTCCTGGCATGCCTTTGGTAATCGGATGCTTGGAGTTACGAGTTGTCACTAAAAATGGATGTTGTGCACCATGATGCCCTCCATTGCCCGCGGTCTTATCGCGGACGATTTTTCCTTGATCATCAAAATAGACGTAGGGTCCAGATTTTTCGTTGCGTCCACCCCAACCACCAAGCCCAATCGCCTCGTTATATTCCTTCCAAGACCCAAACGAATTGTTTGCTGCATGCACTACGACAAACCCACCTCCTCCTTTTAAATATTCAATGAACGACTTTTGGGTAGCCTCTGGCCAAGCCGCACCGTTGTAGTTGGAGATCACTACATCAAAACTCTTAAACTCGGGGTGAAATGAATCGTCGGTTCCCGCTTTGGCCGTTGTTGCAATGGCCACGCTAAACAACTTAGTCTCTTCCAAATACTTCTTCATCATTTGCGTTGTCTGGGGCCAAACCCCATGGTTATTCTGACCATCAATAATTAATGCTTTGAACTTTTGTTTGGCGTGTAGCAGCGGCGCACAGGCAGACACTACAAATGCAAACAACAGTGCTGGAAGAATAAGTTTACGAATCATAATTGGTTTCCTTTATTGGTTAATAGCTGGACGCTGCAACTTTACTCGTTCAAGCATCTTCAACACTTCAAATTTAATCTTGGGTTCGGCATAGACTTCGAGACAACTTGAGCGTGCCCGCCAAGTTGTGTAGCCCCCTAATACATGTTGCTCGGGTGGAGGAATATATCCAAAGGCGCCATTGGCCAAGGAGATCGAGTAGGTCGTTTTAAACGGGCTATACTTCTTTATATTCAAACCTGTTTCCGCAAATACTTCGTTAGGGATACCAACGATCCCTAGTGTTCCGATAGCGATGGCTTGCAGTTGAATGTGTCGCGTCTTCGGCATCTTACTTAAAATGATTGTCTCTAACGCATAGACTTCTTCGCTCGTTTTAGGTTTGCGATCAGCCCACGGCTTAACATAGTCTGTCGCCTCCGCAATTTCTTCATCCGTCGGAAAACGAACGGCGACTTCCAATTCTTTTTCTTCCATCGCCAGCGGCACCCAATCCTGATACTCGATTGTCTCAAACGCTTTCAATGCAGCTGCCGAAACAGCCTCAGCAACCGATTGCCGGTCTGTTTTTCGAGCAGAATCTCTCTTGTAATCCCGCAAATAGGTATCGCCACTGGTGCCGTTTGCCAGCATCGCAATCGTTGGCTTCGCGTCATCACCGGAAGCAAGTTTCGCTTCAAGAATAGCTTCAAATATTCCAAAGTAATCCGCTGAAATATTGGGAGCGCCGACGTAATGTAATGAGTAGGCACACATTACGGCAATTTGTCGACCGTCGATTGCTTGCAAAGAAACAACTGGTATTTCAGGATCCTCTAAACCGGTCTCACGTATCGCCTTAGCGTTTTTATAGCCAGGGTGCATTTGCGCTCGGTCATTCCGCGTACCACCAAATCGATTAGTCGGGGCAACCCCATCATTCATCATCCAGCGACGCGTCGCCACATGTATATCGTCTCGGCCCATCGCCCAACCGATCCGCGCTGGTTCTAGATTCTTAAACGCCTGCTCAATCGCCGCGGCAATCCGCCCCGGCAGAAATGCCTCATAGCGAACATCTACGCTAGATCCTAAACAGCTAAACACCGATGGTGCACTGTGGCAATGGGTCGCTGAGATCAGGATTCGATTCGCTGGTATCCCAGTAGCCTGCGAAGCTAACTGCTTGGCATGATCCAGTAATTCGCGTGGCATCATGCAACTATCAACCAATACCACAGCAATTTTAGTTTTGCCGTCATCCAACACGATTGCTCTGGCAAAGAGTGGATCATTGATCTCTTCGATCAATCGCTCCAGCATACCTCCGTTGACAATCGCGGGGAGATCTTGGGGCGTCACATCGACTTTCGCAGCACCGGCGCGAAACACTTGGTCTTCCGCGCAACTCAGGGAAACCTGCAAACTCAACAACAAGATAATCAGGGTTGTCTTCATAGTTGATCCTTGAGCTACTTATTCTGTATGTCAGTGGAACGAGCGGGAAATTCGGTAATGTTTGACCATCAACCGAAATTAAGCTGCGGCGGCCTATACTATAGGAGCACTCAACTAATCTCAGGCACAACGTAAGGCTTACGATAAGGCCGTGTTAGTAATGCATCAGCTTGCTTATCACCAGGGAACGATTCGGTCGCTGGATCGAACTTCAAGTCACGACCCACAGCGACAGTTGTTTCGTTCAAGTCAATTTTCACTGCCTTGAGATTATTCTGCAACATATCAAGTGAACCTTTAATCTGTTCGTTTTTTCCAAACGGATTATTGTTTCCGGAAAATGCATCTTGTTTACCTAGGCGATAGGAAATGTTCCCTAAGTGGCACAGTGCCGCGGAATAATGTGCTTCTTTCGCGTCGCAGTTAACATCTGCATTATCGCGTGAACGCACGGCGTGAATAAAGCTACCAAAAGCGCCTCCCGGAGTCACCGGTGGTGCTTCTCCCTTAGCTTGAATCGACGCACCACCATTTTTCGGATAGAACGTCCCGCCTTTAATCATACCTTCGGTGGTGTAGTATTCGTTGGAGACATTTCGATCAGGGGATCCCGATTTACCGACAAGCCCTCGCGTTTCAAACAACAGAGTAGCTTCATCGTATTCGTAAACACTAATCTGCATGTTGGGTGTTTGTCCTTGATCTTTCTCGCCGGGAACATAACGCCCGCCAATACTCCAAACTCGGTTAGGCATGGTCGCTCCTTTAATCGCCCAGCGCGCAATATCCATCTCGTGAACGCCTTGGTTTCCCGTGTCGCCGTTGCCTGTATCCCAGAACCAATGCCAGTTGTAGGTGTGTAAATTTCCATGGAAATCCTGCTTCGGAGCGGGACCGAGCCACAAATCCCAATCTAAATTGGCGGGAGGTGCGGTGACTGCTTTATGGCCAATGGACCATCGTGGTTTGCAGCAATATCCCTTAGAGACCAACAGTTTTCCATATTTCCCAGACTGAACTGCGGCAATCTCGTTGGCCTTGCCTTGGCTCGAGCGATTTTGTGTCCCATGTTGAACAATACGATTATATTTGGCGGCGGCGGCGACGCACTGTCGTCCTTCCCACACATTGTGTGAGATTGGCTTTTCAACATAAACATCTTTCCCAGCTTGACAGGCCCAGACGGTAATCAGCGAATGCCAATGGTTGCAAGTTGCGACAGAAATTGCATCGAGGTTCTTGTTTTCAAGCGCAACGCGAATATCCTGTACGCACTCAGGAGTGTTGCCACCTTTGTCGTGTACCATTTTACTACGCGAATCAAAAAGATTCTTATCGGGGTCGATTAAGCAACTGACTTCAACTCCATCCATCGGTGCAAAACCACCAATGTGTGAAGTTCCCCGTCCATTAATCCCTGCCACCCCAATACGAATTCTGTCATTCGCTCCGAGCACTTGTCGAGATGACTTCGTGCCACCAATGGTGAACAATGAAAATGCGGTCGCAGTCGAGGCAGCACCTTTGACAAACTGACGTCTATTGAACTTCGACATTATACGTAGCTCCTATTTTTGATTTGATCAACCTACTGAAAAACCATCTATCACACGTCTCAATTAGAATTGATTCAACATCCAAAGTCCAGCAAAAGCACGGCGCGTAACCGCTCGAAATCTCACGCTGATAATTTTCGTGTTAATTCGTGGCTCAAATACAGCCTTTACTTGGCAACAGTCTGGTAGGTGGCACTATGCCCGTGGGCAGGGATGCTTATCGTGTAATTGCGTGAATCTGCGGCCACGGAGAGTTTTATGAAATTCCCCGCACATTCGTCCGCTTTACGATTAGCAATAAACTCGGTGGCCGTGTTACTAACCATGCCATCTTCACGCATATTCTTGTGGACTTGATACATCGCCTGAATCGAAGGCGTCGCTTTGAGATTGGCAAATACTTCTGGCATGCAGCCTTTGGTTACACCATTATTCATCACACTAACGGTCGGTAAAATCGAACGTAAAACCAATGGGTTGTTACTACTATCAAGCCCATGATGGGTCACTTGATAAACATCTACGCGGCCAATTAAATTCACCGGACATACCAACTTTGTTTCTTGATTCCAAGTAATATCACCGCCATCGTAAAAGCGAAACTTGCCGAATTCCAGCAGCATCGTAACGCTATTGGCATTGTCACTGCCATCACGGTCTTTGGGTCGTGCGTCCGCACAAGTCGCTTCATTCAATGTATTTCCTCGCGTCGGATCAATGAACTGCTTGCGAGCAGCGATACACGTTAGCTTGAGACCTTTGAACTGATTACCGGTCAACAGTTTTTTAACACTTCGCGCTGGCTTTAACGGCAATTGCATACCGGGTGAAATGACTTTCCGCGATTCGCTCTTAAACCCAAAATACTCCGCCCCCGGATCGTTCGGCATATCAGCAAACTTGCCATTATCCCACACCTGACCAATCGGAATTAAACGCGAGAGTTCCGCTGCCCCACCGAAATGGTCGCGATGATAATGGGTAGTAATGAGATGATCGATACGTGTCAGACGAGCTTGTTCGGTCACTACCTTAAAGATACGTCCAGGATCGCGAATGCCCGGATTTCCCGTATCAATCAACACCGACTCGCCTTGCGGAGTGACAATCAATGTAGCCGCACCGCCTTCGACATCAATCCAATAAACGTCTAATCGGCCGTCGCCAGCAGCAGCACCTGCCGTGCTTGTTACACTAGGGCTGAAAAAGCCTACTGTCATGACCAGACAAACAAACGCACACTTGCTAAGCCAATTCTTCATCGCCATCTCCTGCATTGAATATGATTTACTATTACGAGTTAATAGTATTAAACCATATTACAGAAGTTCGTGTATTGGCGCCGTACCTGGAGCCACCAAATATTGCGGCCGCCCGCTGAAATCAAACAGACGCTGCGAATCGAGGTCAATGCCTAGATTGCGATACAACGTCGCATAGACTTCTTTAAAAGTTACCGGTCGGTCCACCGGCTCTCCTGCCTGACGATCCGTCGCACCAAGCACTTGGCCAGTACGCATCCCACCACCGGCGAGCAACGCACAGGAAACTCGCGGCCAATGATCGCGGCCACCTTTGTCGTTGATCTTGGGAGTTCTGCCAAACTCGCCCCAAGCGACCACGGTGACGTCATCAGACATGCCGCGGTCATGTAAGTCTTGCACCAAAGCCGATATACCTTGATCAAATACCGGCAACTCTTGTCGAGCATGGTCAAAGTTACCGCCGTGCCAATCCCAGAAACTATAGTTCACTGTTACCACGCGAACACCTGCTTCGACTAACCGCCGCGCCATGAGAAAATTCTGAGGCACTCGTGGAGCACCGTCACCCTTAGGCTTGGTCGCATCATCACTACCATATCGCTCAACTAATTTAGGATCTTCCGACGAAACATCTAAGGCATCGAACAAATCTGACGATGTTAAAATTCCCATCGCTCGTTGTGAAAAAGCATCCATCCCCTGCATCTGACCGCTACTGTCCCACTGTCGGCGGAAACCGTCAAAGGCCTTTAGTAATCCGCGGCGATCGCCCAGTCGCTCAGTCGTGATCCCGTTGAGTGTCAAATCTCCCTTGCCGGGGCCGCTTGGTCGAAAGCTACTATGGCCCAAGCCCAAAAAACCTGCCTTGGGTTCATTGTAAGGCGTGTGTTGTGTGGTGTAGCACAGGCTTACAAATGGAGGCACTCCATCGTGAACTGGGCCTTTGAAATGAGAAGCCACGCTACCGACGTGAGGCCAACCGCCGGCAGGTGCGTTGTTGGGGCGATTGCCCGTGAAACACTGGAACCCCGTATGGCCGCTTTGGCAATCAGACATCGTGCGAATGGGTACCAGCTTGTCCATCATACCTGCCATCTTCGGCATCAATTCACAGATTTCGATACCTGGCACATTGGTTTTGATAGGATTTAATTCGCCTCGCACTTCACTTGGTGCGTCAGGCTTCAAATCGTACATGTCTTGATGCGGCGGTCCACCACAACAATAAATCATGATGACTGCTTTGTGAGAATTAGTAACACCCGCAGCCGCTTCTTGCCGCAAGAGATCTCCCAACCCTAATCCAGCAGCGCCCAATGAGCCAATTTGAAGAAAAGAACGCCGACTAACGGAATCGCAATACGCGGAGCTTTTGGATTGACGATCAAAGATATTCAGCATGGAAAACTCGAGGTGCTCTCAGATTTCTACGTTGTTTGTTACCCACGTCCAATTACCGTCATGACAACATGACAACATCGTTAAATTAATTCAGTCATCGGTTTAGCGTTAGGATCAACGGGATAATACGGGCGACCGCGTAAATCAAATTCACGAATGGCACGTAAATTGAATCCGATTTGATGATACAACGTGGCGGTGATTTCGGCGAAGGTAACGGGGCGATCAATCGCGTGTTCACCTAACCGATTGGTTTCTCCAATCACTTGGCCATGGTTCATACCTCCACCGGCCAACAGGGCTGTGGAAACATTGGGCCAGTGGTCACGACCTGCGTTAGCATTGATCTTAGGCGTCCGTCCAAATTCACCCCAAACCACAACACTCACATCTCGGTCCATACCGCGATCGTGCAAATCTTGTACTAAGGAACTTACCGCTGCGTCTAGCATAGGCATATCTTCACGGGCCCGCTTAAAGTTTCCGCCGTGCCAATCCCAGCGACTGAAGTTCAACGATACGCACCGCGCACCTGCTTCGACTAAGCGTCGTGCGATCAAGAAATTCTCGGTCATCTTCGGAGCGCCATCCGCTCGGAAGGTAGGATCTCCCTTACCATAGCGAGCTAAAGTCTCATCACTTTCTTTGGTAAAGTCCATCGCATCTACCAACCGTGACGATGTTAAAATCCCAACCGCTTGTCTGGTAAATGCATCCATTCCGACCATCGATCCGGTCGTATCAACGGTCCGTTTAATGCCGTCAATCGAATTCAACAATGCATTGCGATCTTGCAAACGATCTAATGTTATGCCTTGCAACACCATATTGTCTGTCTTGTTCGTTTCACCTTTGCCACCGACAAGGCGAAATGGAGCGTGTGCTAAACCTAGGAATCCACCGTTACCAGGATCGCCCCATGGCTCATGGCCTGTTTTATAAAACAAGCTACAGTGCGCTGGCACGCTTTGGTTGACCGGTCCCTGAACTTTGGATATCCATGCACCTTGCGAAGGCCAACCGCCGGCTGGAGCATTGTTTGGCCCAAATCCTGTCACAGCCTGATGGGCTGCATGTCCGCCATTGGCACCAACAATCGATCGCACAACGGTGAATTTATCCATCATCGCCGCAATCTTCGGGAACAACTCACCAATTTGAATCCCCGGTACGTTGGTCGCTATCGGCTTAAACTCGCCGCGAATTTCCGCGGGTGCGTCAGGTTTGATATCCCACATGTCTTGATGCGGTGGACCACCTGGTAAGAACACATTAATAATTGCTTTATGGCTATGGCGACCAAGCTGCGAATCGGCACGCAACAAGTCTGGAAGAGCTAGCCCTCCCATTGCCAAGGAGCCGATCGTCAAAAAGTCTCGGCGACTATGGCCATCACAGAATTTCTCGCCTCTTCCTTTACGGCCTAAAATTGAAAACATGATATTCTTCCTGCTTTACAGTTTGCTGAATTTGCTCTGCGGTAATAACGCACCTCTACAGATGCGTTGGTGGGGCACAATGCGTCCAATCACACTATCTATATTAATAATATCATATTTGCCGCACTCATCCAATAAATGGTCTTAAACCTACACCACTGTATTAATCGGCCAACATTTTCTTGGGGCACACTGGAACACAAGAATTAGCCTGTCATGCTAGTAATCGGCAATGATAAACACGTAAAAACCGCCGCCAAGCCAGCAAAAATTATTTTTCTTCATTGCCCCCCAACGGCACTAGAATTCGAGCAATTGACGCTTTTTAGAGACCATCACTCGTTGAATTTCTTGTCGTAGATTCGGTAGGTTTTATCGACGATGCCGCCACCACGTTTGATCGACGCATAAGATAGATGGTTACTTTCAAGCACCCATGATAACTCAATGTGTTTCATACCCCATTCTTGATAGTCTTTTTCTAGGCCAGACAACAACACGACACCCAGTCCCCACATCTGGTATTCGGGTAACACATTAGCGCTAAGCAACCGCATCTTTTTAATACCGCGCCGTTTCGTCAACAACTTGATGAACCCGAACGGAAACAACTTGCCATCAATCTCTTTGATGATGTCGTTATAATCCAACAGCGCCACGCAAGCGCCGATCACCTTACCCTCGGCTTCCGCAAAACAAGTCAACTCCGGCACCAACAAATGTTTGAGGCCTTTGGCCATATGATTTAACTCCGCATCACTAAACGGATTAAAGCCCCAAGTTCCTGGTAACGATTTATTATAGATATCGAGAAACGTACGTACTTCTTCGTCAAAGCGAGTCTTGTCTAATTTTCGCAATTTCAAATTGAATTTTTTCTTCGCAAAATCAATCACTTTGTAGAGCCTTGGGTCTAGGCGATCAACAATGTCCGTCGGTGCATAGAATGCAACTAAATCTTCAACTTTTTCAAATCCGTAATCTTCAACCAAATCTTCGTAGTAGGGACGATTGTAGGTCATCATAAAACAGGGGGGTGAATGCCATCCATCCACCAATAGACCTGCTTCATAGTTCAGGCTCGGACTCACCGGTCCTCTAATCCAATGAATATCACGCTCAGCTAACCAATCCCGCGCGGTGTCGAACAACCCAGTAGAAACTTCACTGTCGTTGATGCTTTCGAATAAACCAAAGAAGCCTAAATTCTCTTTGTGTCGTCGAATGTGTTCGTGGTTCACAACTGCTTGAATACGACCAACCGGCTCACCATCACGCAACGCGATAAACGTTTGCGTATCATTCGCCTCATGAAATGGGTGCTTAACAAATCCAGCCCGCTCCTTGAGATCCATAATCAATGGCGGAACCCACATATCATCACCTTGATAGATCTTCCAAGGCAGTCTAATGAATTGTTTTTTCTCACGGCGAGATTCAACACGTTTGATGATTAGTTCAGGCATAGTTTGAGTTTAACAAAAAAACAATGAACATGTGACTGCGGCTATTCATAACTGCTGCCTAACCCAATACAACATCAAGCAGAAAGACAATATGGGTCTGCAATGCCACGATGGTGCTACAACTTATGGCCTTTGTCATGCCTCAGAATCCGATCTAACTCAGAATCAGATTTTAGGTGACCGTGCGGACCGCCGACGTTAGTGCCCTCGGCGTTCTCGCCACTGGACTCTTCGCCCATTGCTTCAATGGCAACGCTCGCGTCGCGATTATTCTTTTTGACGGCTTTGTTAGCCGAAAAATACTTACCGAGCGGACTACTTAAAATAGCGGGTAGAAAAATTAAGTCGCCGATCAATGCCGCAGCTAACAGTGTCAACATAAGGACACCAAATCGCTGGGTTGGTGTGAATGAACTTAAAGCAAAAACACTCAAGCCAAGTCCACCAATAAGCGTCGTCTGGGTCATCGCGGCGGCACAACGTTGATAGGACAGTCGCAATGCGCCCTGACGATCCATACCTTCGTTGAGTCCCTTGCGGAACCAAGTCAAGAAGTGAATTGTATCGTCGACCGCCACACCCATCGCGACACTTGCTGTCATCATTGAACCGATGTCGAGTGCCGCTCCCATATGCCCCATCAATCCGAACACCAAAATGACCGGGAATACATTAGGAATCATTGAAACCATGCCACCGCGAATATTTACGACGTTGTTCCAAGCCAATCTTCCATTTCGCAACAGCAATACCATCACGACTGCAATCATCACGAATGCTAAGCCAATACTGTTAATTAAACTACTAAGCAATTCCGTTTGAGCTTTGTAGACAATCGGCACGACTCCGGTATAGACCATGTCAAAATTACTATTCACGTGGGTAACGGACTGCCCATCGTCAAAATTCACAGCGACACCGTGTTGCTCAAACCCTGTTAGATCGATAAACTTTTCGGAAAACTTTTTGTACTTTGATTTGTCAAATACCGCATGGTCCCGCAAACAAATTACATACTCATAACCTGCAAATCGTTTTTGCAGATCCTCGTCCGATATATCGGTAAGCATCTTCGCTGTCCGCTCATCATCGGGATCTAGCCACCACAATTGATTGGGATGCCGGGGATGGTTATTCAACCCTTTGACTAGCAGCAGATCGTTGATGACCCGAGCGAACAGTGTCACATGGTCCACTGCTGCGACTTCGTGGTCAGCATCACCTGCCGCCTCTGGAATGATACTGTTGGTTGGGTTCGCACCTAAAATCAGTACTTTGTTCTTATCAAAGAACACATTCTCTTGATTGTATACATCCGGTCCCGCACCGCGATCCGTTTCGAATTCATGTAGCAAATAATTCCGCAAGGCATAGGCTTGCTCAATCGGCTGGACAACCTTTTTCAGGCTATCAATGAACCCACCGTAATTAACATCGTTAAGCGCACCAAGTCGGAGACTGATACGCCACAACTCATCACCGGTCGTCGCTTCGTAGGCTAGATAATCTTCATCCTGTAATCGTTGTAAATTTTGTTCTAATAATGAATTGGTAGTCGACCGTGACGTCCTAGCACTTGCCCGCGGTAATTCTGGAGCAAACGTCGTGGCCGACATGCCTTGCCCGATAACCTGTTGCCCAGCGTCTCCGAACACTTCCTCTACGGCTTTTTGAATGTGCCGCACCAACTCTAATCGTTCAAGCATCGTTAACTGATATTTTTGCAAATTCCGCTCGGCAATATTTGTCGGTGGATTTGCCAGACGTTGTTCCCGTGACGGCAAAATCGCTTGTGGTTTAACTTGCACCACCATTTCCATCGGTGTCAGTTTGCCGAAGTTTTCCTCAAGCCACTCGTAGTCACGAATAATCTTCGCTTCGTTATCAAATAACTTGAGCAGCTGCACCGATGTTTCAACTCGAGTCAAACCCCACACGGAAAAGCCTAAAAGCAGAAAGCCCACTCCAAGGACCACTTTGTAGTGGCCCATCACTAGGTTTCCAGTTGCCACCCAGAATCGCGTAAGCCAACTATCGTTGGGATCATCGATTTGCTTATTTGACTTACCTTTCGAATTCTTAAATTTTGGAACCCACAGTTTCAAGGCGGAGGGCAAATATGTAAACAACAACACGAGTGTCGCTAAGACACCAAGTCCGGAGTACAAACCAAAATTCTTAATGGGCGTTAAATTACTGATATACAGTGAAAACAAACCCAGCGCAGTCGTTAACGAGGCGATCGTACATGGCCACCAACCGTAACTCAGCGCCCGTTCACTGGCACCGTCTTCACCGTGTTCATGCACCGCATCGCGATAATAATTCACAATATGAACCGCGCCTGAAATCCCCAATACATAGACCAACGTCGGCATCGACAACAGAATCGAATCTACGATCCCGCCGCTATAACCAACAATAGCCATGCTCATAATGGCGCTGCAACCACCCACAAAGAAAACCATAAAGGTGACCTTCATGCTGCGGAATGTCAGATACGACAATACAACACCAAGCAAAAGAGAAATACCGACGAGACGCCCAAGCGTTATTTGGCCTTCTTCGTCAATGGCCGCATTATCAACTGGCGGTCCGCCTAAACGTAAGACCTTGCCGGTCAGTTTGACTTCTTGTGCCCATGGTGCCATCGATGGCCGAGGCGGAGGAATGACATCAGATTCAGCAGCCAAGGCAACTAAAGTCCCTCGAGGCTGCCCTTGAATCCCTCGTCCCAGAATACGTTTGAGATTGGCTTCGCCCAAATCACTCAGTGTCGCAATAATACAGGTTTGTCGTGCGGGTGGCGTAACACCGATCTCATCAAACCACTGGTGCCACACAGCAGCGCGGTCACCAGGCGTTGCTGCAATCAACAGCGATTCGTCCCCAGCGTATTGCTCCTCGACAACCTTGCTGCGGAACTCACTAAGTTTCACAACCCAGTTCTTCGGGAACTCGGCGATTACTTCCTTACTTAAGAAATCCACTAAAGCTTTTTCGGTCCAAGTGAACCCGGTCGGATTAGCAGGGGCAAACAAAGTTCCGGTGAGTCGATTGAATGCAATCCATTCGGCCATTTTGGTACGGTCGGCCTCTGACAGATTTTGACCGCGGGGCTTGAGAACGCCATCCTTGCCAGCCAATTCCTCAATGACATCGGGCCCTGAACGTATCGAAGTAAAATATCGCGAGGTCAGTTTGCGGGGATCATCATAGAAGTCATTATTTTCACCGTCAGCAACAAAGCTGACGCCAAATTGATCAATAAATTTCGCTTCAACCGAAATGTCCTTCAGAATAGAACGGCGCACAAACGTTTTCGTCGTGGCAACAAGGTCATCTCCGACAAGACTCTGATACAACGAACCATTGGGAGTAATATAGTAGCTGAGATTGTTATCGCCTTTGAGCCAACGTTCATCGAGCCCGGCAAAGTTCTGATTGAAATCATCTAACAGATACAGCCCCAGCTCATCGGCTAATTCCCGCGCGCGAATCAATTCCGCTCGGTATGCTCGGTCACGCTGTATAACTGCTTGCTCTTGCCCAGACAAATTCTCATCTATCGGAGGCAATTCATCTGCATCTGCAAACAGAATCTCGTTCCTTAGCTTCTCGACTAACATCTGGAAACTCGGGTCCGCTTCGTTACAGCCGTCCCATGTTACGAGAATAAATTGTTCGCCAAGGAAATGTTCACCAAACCAATGTAAATCTGCTGTTTCCGGGTAGTCCGACGGCAGCCAATTTTGCACATCGTTTCGCATGTTGTCCATCGCGTTGCGCGCGCCACGCAATGCAAAAGGCAACAAAAAACAAACTGCCATTAATATTAAAAGAGCATTGTTCGCGCCGAAAAAGCGAGTCTTGCGAACAAGAAACGATGGTTTTTTAGAGTCAGTCAAGAGCGTGTTTTACTTATTTGTTGTCTGTCTTCAAAGTAGAGGAACAGCAAGTCTTTAGGTGTGGCCAATTATCACCAACACACCAACCAATGAGACATTGATGGGTGTTTTTAACCGCTTTCTTGTATGGTTGAACTGTGAAGATTACCGACCGAATATAAATACGTCTATGGCAATGTACAATATTACCGTCAGACAGTGGCAACATCGTTTCTCGTGCTTACCTAAACCACCAAAGAACATCAAAAAACTGCGCCATATTTGACAGTTGACTCGATTAGGGGATTATTCCCACCATTTGTGAACCGTGTTAGGATAAGCACTCATTACGAAGTATGCAATCAATGCAAATATCGTACAGCAAGATACAGCCAACGTACGCCGTATACTAATCAACTAAATCACACACTCCTGTAAACAACAACTGGAAAAACAGAAATGGCCGCCGACACCTACGATTACTGCCCCTGTGGTAGTGGAAACAAAGTCAAGTTTTGCTGTGGCAAAGATATCAGCAAAGAGATCGAAAACCTGACCAACTCAATGCAAGGCGAACAATACATCGCCGCGATTAAATCGATCGAACAATTGTTAGAGGAACATGGACCGTTACCTTGCCTCTACGCATTGCGTGGTATTGCATTTATTACCACGGGACAATTTGAAGCTGCTCGAGAAAACATTGATCAGTTTTTAAAGGTCGCTCCAGATAATTCAACAGCCTGGGCAGGCCGCGCACTGACGAGCGAAGACGAACCGCATAAGGTCATGGAATATGCACAAAAGTGCCTTGAATACGCCTCGGATGAAATGATCCCACAATTAGTTGTGCCAGCACTACAGGGGTTAGTTGATCAGTTGTTTTCCGTCGGAAACGCTTTTGCCGGCTTCTCCCATTTAACACTCGTCGCAGCCATCGCTCGAAATAGCCAACAAGCTACGATGAAAATGCTGCAGTTTATGCAGAACCCCGACTACCCACTGTTACTGAAACAACGACTGCCCATGCCAGAAGCACCCGCAGATGCTGACTGGAACGAGGCATACGATAACGCACAAGTGTTCGCTCGGCGAGGTGCCTGGATGGCAGCACTTGATATCGTTGAAGATTTACTTGAAAACGCGCCAGGTGAAACAGTGCTGCTGCACTCCATTGCAATTCTAAATACCTACCTTGGACTCGAAGAGGGTATCCAAGCTTGGAGGGATTACGCTGCCACAATTGACGCCGGCAGCGATGCAGCGATCGAAGCAGAAGCATATGCACAAATGCTTAACAACCAAAGCAATCCAGATGTGCAGGCAATTCAGAAGTTAACTTATAAAGTCGATAATCTTGATTTAGCACAAGAACTACTTGTTGCCAATAGTCAGGCACGGATGGTCCCAGATCCTGGATTTGGTAACGACGACCCAGACAATCCACCACCTCGAAGTTTGTTTGTTCTCACAGATAAAGCACAACTCGATACGGGTGTGGATGTCACCATGGAACAAATCCCGATTGCGGTGGCCACCTTATATTTGTTCGGCAAACAAACCGACCGTGATGCCCGCGTTGAATTAGTGTTAGCAAATCTTGACGGCGAAGACGCGGCAACTACCGCACTGCAAACCATCTGTGGAAATGAACTCGGCGAACTCGAAGATACCAGTGACATCACAGAAGTCCCTGTGCTAGCGGACGCACTTTCGTGGAATCCAGTTTTTCCAGAAGACACACCACAGGAATTGATGCAGCAACTGTCACTCACACAACGAGAAGACGGCTTCCGCGATATTTTTCCAACACTAAAACTACAAGCATTTGATGGACGCACCGCTGAGGAACTCGCTTTAGATTTCAACAATCGCGTAAAGGTCCAAGCCACGCTGATGATTATTGAAACCAATTTGCAATGCCGTGACTACAAAACAGACCTAAACTATCTCCGTGAAAAACTGGGGTTAGCGCAACTCGAACCGCTCGACCCCACTGATGTTGAATTGAGTCAAATCACAGACGTCCAGTTAGGCCGATATGACGTTACTAAAATGTCTACCGATCAACTCGCTCACTGCTATCAGCGTTGTCTTGTCATCACTTTCCGCAAAGCTATTGTCGCAATCGCAGAAGAAATCATCACACGCGACGACAAACCGCAGCATCTCAATCTAGCGGATGTCTACGGATCACTGCTAGAAACTCGCAGCACAAACGAGGAACGAATCGATCTGATTGAAAAGGCCAAACAAGCTGCCCTTGCTGCCAACCAATCCCCAGCTATTTGGCTGTTGCGTGAAATTCCATTACGCATCATGAGTGGTGACACGCAATCAGCATCCGATTTGATGCAAACCATTGAAGCGAATCATATCGAAGAGCCAGGTATTCGTGACCACTTCTACCAGTTGTTGATGCAATTAGGCATCATCAACCCAGATGGTTCACCTGCAGGCGGACAAGCACAACCCGGCATCATTGACCCCTCGGCCTCGGCTCCACAGGCTGGCGGTGTGTGGACACCTGGAAACCAAGAACCGCAAGCCGATAATCCCAGTGCTTCCGGTGACGAGAACCCCGGACTGTGGATCCCTGATTGATCTGCTGCCAACGGAAAGTAAGCAAATGACGACATTGGCAATCGACACTAACTGGATGCAATGTGCGATCGAAATCGCACAGCAAGGTCTTGGTAACGTTGAACCAAATCCCATGGTCGGTTGTGTAATCGCAAACCAGGGGCAACTCTTAGCAGAAGGCTACCATGCTCAGTTTGGCCAAGCTCATGCCGAAGTCAACGCGTTGGCCAGCATACCGCCAGACACAGATCTTTCACAAGCGTCGATGTACGTGACACTCGAGCCATGTTGTCATCATGGGAAAACGCCTCCCTGTACAACGGCGATTATTGACGCTGGGATTAAACGCGTTGTTGTCGCCACAACCGACCCGAACGAACAAGTAAGCGGCGGTGGAATTGAATTACTGCAGGCTGCTGGTATCGAAGTGCTGCTGGGTATCTGTGAACTGCAAGCAAACTCTTTAATCGCACCCTACGTCAACGTCATTCAAAACAAACGACCTTGGATTATTGCCAAGTGGGCGATGACCCTTGACGGCAAAATCGCGTCCACAAACGGCTCTAGCCAATGGATCAGTAATTCAGAATCACGCGCAGTGGTACATCAATTGCGCGGACGAATGGATGCTATCCTCGTCGGGCATAAAACAGCGAGTTGCGATAATCCACAACTAACCGCTCGACCTACAGAGACGAGCGTAAAGCGTCAGGCAATCCGTGTTGTTCTAGCACAAACTCCCGCGCTACAGCTCGACAGCCACTTGGTCTGCTCGGCTGGTGAAATCCCTGTAATCGTGACTGCCGGGCCAGCTGCTGATTCTGAACATTGTCAACAATTAATTGATAAAGGGGTCGAAGTACTCACATTCGACGACGACCAAGCAATCCTCGGTGGACTACTAAGTGAACTGCATCAACGAAAAGTAACAAATCTATTAGTTGAAGGGGGCAGTCAATTACTCGGTAGCCTCTTTGATAACCAACTCATCGATGAAGTTCACGTTTTCATCGCACCTAGCTTAATCGGTGGGGCTGCAGCACCTGCTCCCATCGGCGGCAGCGGCATCGACCACATGACAAATGCGTTAAAGATAACCAATCCAGAATTTGAAACACTCGGCGATAATATCTACATCTCCGGGCGAACTAAACGTGAATAACGCTGTGCAAATTCGATAAACATATTTCTATAAATGACGCTGTAGAGGAATGCCACTACAGTTTGTTTTTCCGTCGCGTAAATCTATAATACATCTATGGTATGCACACCAAACCACAAACTTATATGGCAACTGTTGCTGATAGCTGCACTATCGTGCAATTCATGGGCAACCTGTGCGGCCACCACCGATATGGAATTGGCGGTCTTTGTGAAACGTGCCGTGCAAGTTTTAGACAGCCCGGAGTTGAGTCAGAGACAAGCAGCTGAAAGGGCGTTGATAAACAAAGGCCCAGCAATTCTTGATTTACTGCCAAGTCAAACCGAACAACTTTCCGCGGAAGTCAAAAAACGGCTGCGGCGTATTCGGCAAACGCTGTATGGGCAAATCGCAACATTGACCACTCTCCCAAGCAACGTCACACTGCAAGGATCTTATTCGCTCGTTGAGATTTTGCGTGAATTTAAAAGCCAGACTTCAAACCAAGTCGCCGCTCAACATGGCCAAACTACGAAGGTCAACTTAGACATTCAAGAAACGCCTTTTCTGCAGGCTCTCGATATTGTCCTCAATAAAACAAATCTCGTTGATTATCCAAGTAAGTCACCGCATCGCAACCAGATACTTATTGGACCCGATTATTCCACAACACCGACGAATCGTAAGCATGTTGCTTATGCCGGAATATTTCGAATAGCGGCGACCAAACTGACCGTAACCCAACAATCCAGATTGACCTTTCAAATCAGTTGGGAACCACGAATCCGACCATTGTATTTGACCATCGACGGCAAATCGATTTCCGCTATCGATGACCAACAACACAAAATCAAATCCCACCTCTCCGGTGAACGCACTTTGAACGTAGAAGGCACCGCGTCGTCTGTGAAAATTGAAATCCCGCTAGAACTTCCACATCAAGATGCAACAAAGTTAGCTGCGGTCGTCGGTACGCTGACTGCTGTGCTACCTGGCCGCCACGAACCGTTCAGTTTCTCGTTAAATCCAAAAACGCAAGCAACGCCTATACAACAGCGACGTGCCGGAGTTATCGTCGAATTACAACAAGCTGTTGCTATGGAAAAACGCATTGGGGTTCATGTTAAGATAACCTATGCCGATGCTGGTGATGCATTTGCCTCACACCGAGGATGGTTAAATCACAACGCCGCCTTCTTGTCGATCGACGGGCAGCGGGTACTCGGGACTCCCAACCGCAAGACCCTGCAACAAACTACCCAATCGGTGACTTACCTGTTTTGGTTTGATTGCACAGCACCTCTGTCAAAACTCAAATTTAATTATCACACTCCGGCATTGTTACTGCACAAACAAATAGACTTTGAGATCCATGATATCCCACTTCCATAATTTGCTGCGATTCCATCGTTACCTACTATCCTGGTTGGTATTCGCTACCTGCCTGCTGCTCCAATCCCCCGCAGAAGCAATCGTTACAGTCCCGGCGACAGCATCCACTGTAACTGACAACACACGCGAAATCGCCGCAACAGTTAATAACAAACCAATTTACGCATCAGCTATTAATGCACAAATTGAACTACTGATCCCCAATCTCGATTACAATTCCGCTCGCTATCAAAAACTCCGCCGTGAATTGCTTGCTAAGACCGTCGATCGACACCTCGCACTCGAATACCTGCACCACAGTAAGATTGCGGCTAGTAACGATGACATTCAATTGGCAATCATTCGCCTCGAGAAACGGCTGAAACTTAAACAACAATCTCTCGATGACTACCTGCGTGAACAAGACATTTCACGGGGAGAACTGAACCATCGCATTGACTGGCAAATCTCCTGGAATCGCTATTTGAATAAATATATGTCGGATGCCAATTTGCAGAAGTACTTTACTGACTACAAATCTCAATTCGATGGAACAACATCCGAAATCTCTCAGATTCTGTTAACGTCACACCCAGCGGATCCGGCCAAACAAAAAGCAACCCAAGACCTCGCGAAAAAAATTATCCAAGACGTCCGCTCCAACACGATCTCGTTTTCAGACGCTGCCAAGAAACATTCCATCAGTCCGACCGGTAAGACCGGAGGTCTTGTTGGCTCGATTAAATATCGAGGCAGCATGCCACTGCAATTCTCTAATGTCGCTTTCGCGTTGGAGGTAGGAGAAGTCAGCGTTCCCTTTGAAAGTGAATTTGGCGTCCACATCCTCCGCTGTAATTCGATCAAAGTGGGAACACGAACGTGGCAACAAGCTCGGCCGCAGTTACGAGTGGCCCTCGTGGAATCGTTTTTTAGCTTTCTGGTAAACAACCGCCGCACGATGCTCAAAGCTGAAAATCAACTCGAAAAACATATAGAAATAAACTCCGCATGGCAATAAAAAATGATTGCGCTGAACATGCTGAATCTGTACCATTTCCGGATCTAGCTTGGCGGCGAAAACTACGACGCCAACTCTTAAATTGGTTTCGCCGCAACGCTCGTGATCTTCCCTGGCGTGATGCACCGACTCCCTATCAGACGTGGGTCAGCGAAATCATGCTGCAACAAACCCAAGTGGCCACGGTCGTTGAATACTATCAACGTTTCATAATACAATTTCCTGATGTGCAAACATTAGCATCTGCTACGGAACAAGAAGTCCTGCGATATTGGGAAGGCCTCGGTTACTACCGTCGCGCTCGGCAGTTGCACCTCGCGGCAAAAACCATCATGACAACTCATGGCGGCTGTTTTCCAACAACGTTCCCTGAAGTACTCGCGCTGCCGGGCATTGGCCGCTACACTGCTGGAGCTATTCTTTCAATTTCACTAGGGCTACGGCACCCCATTGTCGAAGCCAATACGATTCGACTCTTTGCTCGACTACTGCATGTGTCGAGCGAGGTGACGGCTACACAAACGCAGAAACTATTCTGGGAGTTTGCGGCTTGGATTTTACCTTACAAACATCTTAGTGAGTTCAATCAAGCGCTGATGGAAGTCGGCAGTCTGATTTGCAAACCCAAATCTCCCGCGTGTGACGAGTGTCCGCTGCGTACTCTTTGCCCTACCTTCGTGTCGCAAGCGTTTGACAAAATACCAAAACCAAAACAGAAAATAGAATTTGAACAGGTTCAAGAGGTTGCCGTTGTCGTGCAACATCGCGACGGACATCGTGTCTTGTTGCGGCAATGCGAAGCAAACCAACGCTGGGCGGGACTGTGGGATTTCCCGCGGTTTGAATGCAACATCAAATCCAGCCAAAAGTTAACTACGTCGGAACAACAACAAATCGCCGCGGAGACACACGACTTAGCATACGTTCAAATCGACGACCTCATTCCTTTGACGAGTATCAAACATGGTGTCACTAAATACCGGATTACGCTAAATTGCTTCTCCGCCAAACTAAAACGTGATCAAACCGCTAAGAATCCAACTCTTCAATGGGTCTCGCTCGCTGAACTTGATAACTACCCGCTCAGTACTACCGGTAGGAAAATTTGCAATGTTCTCAATCGTGAACATCTGTAAACCACATTGACGAATTAAAACGGGCGTTCCGCCCGCGGGTTTAGGTTCAAGCTAACCCCACCCGTGTCGTCCGCCTTAGTGGTTACCCGCATTGTAAAAGCCTCCGTTGTGCGAACTCCCCGGATGGGGCTATTTGGGTAGACGTTCCGTCTACATTATTCACATCAAACCAAATGCGTCGCCTTCACAATACAACTTGTTTACTCCGCCTTCTATCGCCGTAAGCAAGTGGGCGGAACGCACACCCTAATAGCCCCATCCGAGG
>CAWVZW010000034.1:0-35859 GCA_963934735.1 uncultured Planctomycetaceae bacterium | reverse complement strand
GTCGGTTGTAGGTCACATAGTCGATGTTTTCGCTCAAGAATTGAACGCTGCCGTCACAGAGGACGAATTGAGCTCCACCTTTATGCCGAGATTTGAATGCCTGCGAAGTTGCAAAATTACGGAGGGCAATTTCATCCGAGAGGTTGAAAATCCATTGACCAGTGTTCTTCGTTTCCTTGTCGGATAGAAATTCTAATTTTAGATTTTGAATTCGCTTTTGCGATCGTCGAGTTGACCTTTGAGGCGGTGTAGAATGTTACTATGCAATTGACTAACGCGACTTTCGCTGAGATCGAGCGTTGCCCCAATTTCCTTCATTGTCAGTTCTTCAAAATAGTACAGAATCATGATAAGGCGCTCTGAGCGGTTGAGTCCTTTCGTGACGAGGCGAACAACGTCGTTACGAGCGAGTCGTTTCTGTGGTGACGCAAACCGCTTGTCCGCGACGATATCCTTTTCCGTCATCGATTTATTGCCATCACTATTACTCCATTTCTTCTTGTCTAAACTAACTAGGTTTAAACACGACGATGTCGCAATCAATTTTTCCATATCCCGCAACGGCATTTGCATGTGGTCGGCTAGTTCTTGCTCCGTTGGTTGCCTTCCCAGATGTGCTTCGAGCACATTGGTCGCTTCATAAAGCTTGCTGGCCTGAGACCGCACCATGCGTGGTAACCAGTCCATGTGTCTGAGTTCATCCAGCATCGACCCACGAACACGCGTTACACAATAGGCTTCAAACTTAATTCCGCGAGAAAGATCAAAGGCGGTAATGGCATTGATCATCCCAAAGCAACCGGCTGAATACAAATCGTCTATGTCGACTCCATCGGGCAGTCTTTTCCACAGTCGTTCCGAGTGAATCTTCACAAGCGGTAAGTAATGTTCGAGCAATACGTTTCGCAGGTCTGGATTTTCAAGATCCGCTTTGAACGCTTCCCACGCTGGTAAGATGTCGAGTTCTACCACAGGACCGCTGCCGTTGCGTTGCTGTGGAATCCCGTTTTCATCAATAAAGCTTTCAGGCACATCAACTTGCAATCCGCCTGGAACTTGTAAACTCGTTGTTTCGGTCTGGGGTGTTTGGGTCTTGGGCATGTCGTTCCTCCTTGAACGATAGCGTGATGTTCTTAAATTTAAATCTAAGTTTGTCTGCTATGGGTGAATAATTACCGAGATTAAATGTGAAAAATAATAATGAGTAAGTTTCTACTGAGTATGTACTGTCCGCCTATCGTTTATGTGTGGTTGTTGCGAGACATTCAAATCCATGCTGCTACTGTCTGCTACCATCCGCGTGGTAGGTTCAATGGGTGTCAGCTTTGTAATGAATTGGGCTAAGAGATCTGGATTGACGTCTTCAAAGCTGTCGGTAAGTTCTGGGCCGGTTGTGAGCAAGCTGATTGGTAAGTCTGTATCCTGCAACAAGGTAAAGAGGTGGCCAACAGTTCGTGTTTCATCAAGTTTGGTTAATACAAACGATGAAGGATGAATTGGTATTGGTGATGCAAGTAGATCTTGAATGTGGTGAGCGTGACAACTTGTTGAGCAAACTAAGTGACTCCGCTGCGGCTTGATTAACGGTAGCATTTTCTCAAACCAGTTGTGCCGTGCTTTGCTCTTAATACAAATCCCTGGTGTATCAAACAGCACATAATCTTTATTTTGAAACTGCTGCATTGCCTCGTTTAAGGAATCGTGGTCTGCACAACTGATGCAGTCAATTCCAAGTGTTTGAAGATGGGCTCGCAACCAGTTTTGTTTTGTCGCTTCACTGGCGAACATGGTCGACAAATCGATTACGGCAACAGTTCGGTCCTGTCGCAATTGTAATTGAGTCGCTAGCTTGGCAATCGTTGTGGATTTCCCGACTCCGCTGAGTCCGTAAAACAAAATCCGGTCCGTCTTGGTTTTGTCCAGTGACTGTAGTCCAGACCCAGATAAAACCGCCGTTGTTTCGATAATGCGAGACAAGGCCTGGTTGATTTCCTGCTTGAGCATTTCGCCGGTCGCGAGTGGATTATTATTCAATGCTAGCTGCATTAGCTCGTCGATGGCCGGTGCACCGAAGCCTGCTTGTTGCAAGCTATCAATGATGACAGCATTCTTTCCGTGGGTGGAATCTATACCAACGGGGTCATCATTAGTCGCCGCCGTAGGTGTCGCCGGGGAGTGAGCTTTAGAGTGCGATTGTTGTTCAAATTGATATAATTGCTCGACATACGACGTGGGCGCCCTCACTTCCATTGGCCGTGGCTCTATCTGCGGTGAAGGTCTGGTTAACGCGTGTAGTATTTCGGCCGTTTCTGCCGGCGAGGTATAATTCGATTCGCTCGTCGCTGGAGGTAAGCGTGACGGAATCTTCACCTCACAAGATGCCGACACAATGACGTGTGATGGACGCCTAAACCAAGGCAGCAGACCTGCGAAAACGGTTCGGGTTTCAAGTATCGTCGCCTCCGACCCCAGTGATTCGCGCACCATTTGCAGGGCTTCTTGAATCGATCGTGCTTTAAAGGTTTGGACAGTCATTGGTTTTCGGTATGTTTGTTTGGCGTCTAGGAGACAAGTTGTTCATGGAGTGGTACAGGCTGCGGCATATGGGACGTGATCGATAATTCAGGACCGGCCTGCATTTTTTGGTCACGTGGAATTTCTGCGGCTGTTAATATTGGAATACGTAGCCCGTGCTGGCTTGCGAGTTGTTGCACAGCAGCGCGAATTGATGGGTTAACGACCATGGCCACGATTTGTGGATCTCGTCGTTCCGCCCGTTTTATTTGACGACATAACTGGTGGCTAAATGCTGAGGACACATCTACATCCAAATCAGTGTGCGTAAATCGCATTGCGCGTTCAATAAACAATTCGGTTTGGGGGCAGACCGAAATGAACGAAGTGGTTTCGAAACTAGAAAACGATTGGCAGATCGTACGGCCGAGTCGAGCGCGGATACGTTCGGTTAATATAATTGGGTGGGATTCATGTGGGGCATGGCGAGCAATCGTTTCAAAAATAGTCGATAACGAACGGATCGAAACGTTTTGCATGAGCAACTGTTGCAAAATCTGTTGCAACTGAGCCATGCTAATTAGATTGGGGATGACTTCGTTGACAATCTGTGGCGTGTGTGCATCGAATTGGTTGACGAGTTGGGTCGTGGCCTCATGGTCGAGTAAATCAGCGGCATTCTGGTGCAATATATCGTCTAGATGAATGCCGAGAACATCGGTCGGCGTAATCGGATGGTAGCCCATGTCCACGGCTTGCTGCTTATTCGACGTTGCGATCCAACGGGCGTTGCCGCCGTGCTCAGTTGATTCAACTTGGACACTTGTTGGGAAATCCGCACTCAAATCTCGTTCGGCGTTTTCATCCTTGGTGACAATCAACAGACGATTCACTGCAAGCTTGCCTCGGGCGATTGAATTTCCGTGGATACTGACTTCATATTGATTTGCGGCCAAACTGAGATTGTCTCGGATGCGAATTTCCGGCAGAACCATACCCAGTTGCCCAGCAAATTGTTGCCGCAACTGATGGATGCGTTGTAGAATTCCATCGTTGCCGCCGCGTTGTGCTAGAGGTAATAGTCGCACACCTAAGCTGAGCAAAACGGGTTCAACTTTAAGTAATTGGCTAATATCCGCCGGTTCATTGGAAGCTGATTTCTGCTTGGGCTGCCCGTCATTAGAATCCGTATTGTCTGCCGCTGATTTGCGAGACAGCACATATGCAATTCCTAGGCAGGCTGCGGCCATGGAAAGTAACGGTAGTTTTGGCAAGCTAGTAAGCGTCAAAATCGCCAAAAACGCTGCTGCAATGACGAGTACTTGAGGTTGGTTAAATAGCTGGCTTAACAGTTGATTCGAGAGCTTGTCGGTTTGGCTGGTGCGAGTGACCAGAATTGCAGTAGCCAATGAAATTAATAGTGCCGGCACTTGGCTCACTAAACCATCGCCGATCGTCAAGTAGGTAAAAACTTGGGCCGCTTCCTGGATCGGCATACCGGCTTTGAATACACCATATGCGAGCCCGACAACGATGTTGATGCCCGTAATAATAATGGCGGCGATCGCATCGCCCCGCACAAATTTGCTGGCACCATCCATTGCTCCGTAGAAATCCGATTGGGCAGTTAGTTCGTGACGTTGTTTCTGAGCTTGTTTTGCAGTAATGAGTCCGGCATGGACGTCAGAATCGATCGCTTGTTGCCGCCCTAGCATACCGTCTAGAGTAAAACGCGCGGCCACTTCACTGACTCGAGTGGCACCTTTGGTGAGGACGACAAATTGTATAACAATCAAAATCGCAAAAATGACCATTCCCACGATCAAATCATTGCCGGCGACAAATTCGCCGAACGCGCTGATCACGCTCCCAGCCGCTTGCGTCCCCTCGGTCGCTCCGCCCGTTAGAATTAATCGAGTCGAAGCGACATTGAGAACGAGCCTTCCGAGAGTGGCTGACAGCAGGATTGCTGGGAACACGCTGAGTTCAAGCGAAGTTTTGATATTCAACGTGGTTAGCAGGATGATGACGGCAAACGTAATATTACACGCCAGAAAGACGTCAAGCAGCCAAGTCGGTACTGGGATGAGCAGCACTAAAATGGAGGCTATGACGCCTAATGGGATAATTAAGTCTTGCCACCGAATCCGTTGCATTTTTTCTATACCACGCCAACGATTACCGAGAGCCCATAACCGCGCTTACTACTATAGGAGTAAGAACTGTTTGGTTTTGGGCGAAATTGAGGTGCAAGAGTACGTAATACGCAGCGTTTTCGCAATATCAGAATAGAAGCTGTCGATAACTAGGAATTGCTACTTACGGCAGAGTTTACTCTTCTTGGTAGCCGTATTTTTCCAACAATGGCAAGCACCGCTCGGTAATTAGCTTGTGAATATCGCTATCGAGCTGGTGTTTATTGGTTTTATAGTCTTTTTGAGTCTCTAAATACTCTGCTAAAGGCTTGCCAATCCGCGATTGGAAATCACCGAGTTGCAATTCACCATAAATAGTTCGGATCAATTGTTCGGGGTCCTGTACAAGATCCTCATATCGAACGTCGATAATCGAATCCTGTGCGACCTCCAACCGTTGCCGTTCAAATCCCTGGTACAGCGTTTCCATGGTGTTCACGATGTATTCGTGTAGCCACGTTAAATCATAACGAGGCTTGTTAAAGCCTTGAATATAATCGAGCGACTGCCAGAGGCGAACAGTCGAGGGAAAGAGGCTATAGGGACTCCGCGTGATGTGGATAAACTTTGCCCCTGGGAAAGCAGCAGCAAGGTACTTGATTCTACCTAAATGTGGTGGTGACTTAAGTACGACTGGCTTGCCGGGCGACTGATAGCTGACCAATTTGACAAAATATCGCAGGTTGTCTTGCCAAGCTGCAACCTCGTCCGCGGAAAGGTTTTCGAGCGTAAGATAATCATCATCGACCAGTGGCCCGTTTGGAAAAGCCATCCGCAAATAGGGCGAATGGTGCCCCATATTAAAGATAGCGAATTCGTCCTCCTGCGGCTTGGCAAAACTTGTAGCGACATTATCTTGTGGGCGTTTATCGGGGATCAGATATTTATCAAATTTCAAAAAGAAACGACCGGTGATCAAGCATTGATTTGGCAAAAAACATTGCAAGGTGCTCGGGAAGGTAAACTGTTCATCCAGCGATATTAGATCATGCAGAAACGTCGTACCGCTTCTCCAGTGCCCCACGATAAAAATTGGCGGTTCATGCAGTTCGTGGGCATTGATCTTTGAACGATAGAAGATGTTCTGCAGCTGCGCCATGCAGCTATTGAAAACCGAAAAATATGAAATTGTAAACGCCGGAAACCAACGCGATGGATGCACCGCAAATCGATTCTTTGCGAGTAGTTTCACGTAGTCACCAAACCGCAGCCCGTGCCAAAACCGGGGTGCGGTTATGGGATATGAATGGTAGCTGGGCTTTTTAGTTTTGGGCGATTTGCTCATGTTAGATCTGGCGTTTGCAGCAGTTTAGCGACAGGTTTATAAAGTTCCACGGGAATTGATTGTTTGTTGATAGTTAGGTGAGCGAGTTGTGCGGCAAGGTGATTGTCAAGGTAAGCCGTAATGTTTTGTTGCCGCGCTTGTTGAATCATATCGGTTGAATTTCCGTCCCGAATGACCTTTATCACTCGGGGCAGATCCATTTTTGCGGGATTGTATTGCAGTGCAACAGCGGCACCATCGGGGCTGTAAATGATAAAGTCGATTTCCCCCCACTCGCGATTCGACAATGTGGCTATCGTTGCCGGATCATCTGCGGGAAATCCCTGTCGCTGTAGTCGGTTCTCAGCATAGCCTCGCTGCCTCTGCTGCTCCCGTTGTTCTTCCTTAAGTTCAGCAGGTGTCATTCTCAGAGATTGATTCCATTTCCAACGTTGCCAAAACAAGTCGACACTTGCGATTGCCAATAAAACCAGCGCGACTCGCACCACGGCGCTCGATAGAACTTGTAAACCACCCTGCTCGACCCCAGACGCGTTACTAAAAGACAAATGCGCAAGCTCTTCACGTTGAGTCCATAATGTCACGATCGCAACAGCGAGTATTATCGCTGACCGACATCCGCTGCCGAAATGTTCAACCCACCGCGAACCACGTGTTACCTGCCGCCACCAATGTTGAGGCGACATCCGCGTAGTATCTAATTTAATTTTACTCGGCACCCAGATGAATCCGGTTTGCAGTACACTTGCAAGAATAGCTACGGACATCAAACCGATGGCCAGCGGCGCCAATTGCGCGAGCATGCGAAACCCGGTTGTGCTGACAAGTTCGGTCAACGCCGCTGAATTGTTTTGACCCACATGCCCAATCAACTCCGGGCGAAATTGTAAGAGTTCCGCCCAGTGGCTTTTGATTGAATCGAGGGTTGACGTCGAGTTATTGGCCAGTAGTAAAGCAGCGCTGAGCAAGACGACCGCAGCGACGAGTGAACGGCTTTGCGGGCAGTTACCTTGTTGCCAGGCGCGCTGGCGTTTCAACGGCGTAGCGGGAATTGTCCTGGCGTCAGGGTCAGATAATTCGGACATGATTACTACAGCACTCCCAGCGTCGCCAAAGCTGCTTGGATTTCAATTTGCATAGCTAGCAGGGCACTACCAAGAGTCAGCATGATGCCGCCGAGCAGTACGAATGTATTGAGCGGTATTCCGATGACAAAGTGATTCAATGCTGGGCTTTGCCGACTGATCCACCCCAATGCTAAGTTCACAATAACCATGATGATCATGACAGGCAGCACGATCCGGAGAGCCAGAGTGAAACTCCAAGTTGCTACGACTGCCGCGCGATCAAACCAGAGGCTCGGTTCTTGAGTTACCGACAATTCTCCGACGCCGAGCCATTGGTAACTGTCCAGCAAAGCGGTGATTAACATCCGCTGCATCCCAGAGGTTAACAACACTGCAACGGTAATCAGACTGACAAGCATGCCGATGGAGGTGTTACCGATTTGGGATTGTGTTGATGTTTTCAGAGGTACGCCCGATGTCATCCCCAGCCAATGCCCCGCTAAGAGAATGGATTCGACGACAAACAGAATTGCTGTTCCTAGCGCCAATCCGATTATGCTTTCTGAAATCAGCAAGTTCAAAGGGGGGATGTTGTTGGAATCCAGAAAAGGAGCGAACAGTCCTGAGTCATGCTGGACTGGAGTCATAAGTGCTGTGAGCAGAATGGCGAGAACGATTTTTGTTTTCCAACTCCACTGCAAACGTCCTAAAGGCAGTAGCAAAACGATGGGGACCATGCGGCAGGCAACGATCAGGCCCGTTGCGAGCGGAATCGTTCCGCCGAATTCAAGGAGTTCCGGCGGCAGCAGTTCTTGCAAATCATGCATTTCGATCATCGGTTGCTATCCTCCAAAAATCATCTGGGGGATGCTGGTGAAAAGCTGGGTGGAGTACTCAGTAAGCTTCTCGAAAATCCAGGGCAAGCAAATGCACATCACGATTAGAATTGTAGCCAGTTTTGGAATATAGCTGAGGGTATGATCTTGGATCTGAGTCATTGCTTGCAACATACCGACAAGAAGTCCCACAAGGATGGCAATGATGAGGATGGGCGCAGCGATCAATAAAGCGTGCATAAGCGCTTGTTGACCAAGTTCAACTGCTTGCTCAGACTGCATTTTGTGTTCCCTTATCGTGATTAAATATTCTGGTCATTTCTCGATCAAAAAATCAGATTACTAGACAAAGCTTTCTAAGAGCATGCCAATGATCAGGTGCCAACCATCGACGAGCACGAACAGCATGATTTTAAAGGGGAGTGAAATTGTGGTTGGGGGTAACATCATCATGCCCATTGCATTGGTCACGCTACTGATAACGATATCCAAGACTAAAAATGGCAAGAAGATAATGAACCCAATCAGAAAAGCGGTTTTTAATTCGCTGATCATGAATGCTGGTAACAACGCCTGCATCGGGATGTCGTGATAGCTTAGCGCGGTGGGTGTGATCTCGTTTTGAGCATCCGCTGCGAAATAGGACGGGTCGCCCGCCTGTTGATTACGGGCGTTTTCAGGTAGGTGGTCGTAAAACAACCAGACGTCTTCGCTATTACCAGCTTTGTCGATTTGTCGTCCCATGAAGTCCACCAAGGAACTGCGAGCGATTTCCCAAGCATGTTCGCCAGAAATTTCTTTTTCGCTGTAGGGGACGATCGCTTCTTCGTAGACCGCTGTCCAAGTGGGCGTCATTATTAAAGCGCTCATGAACAAAGCCAGCGCGCCGATCACTTGATTGCTGGGGTTTTGCTGAGTTCCCAGAGCTTGCCGCAGTAGACCCAGCACGACGGAAATTCGCAGGAATGAAGTTGTCATCAGCAGTACCGCTGGTGCAACACTAAGCACGGTCACCATCAGGAACAGCTTTAAACTGCTGAGGGCCTGTTCGGGTGAATTGAGTTGCTGCTCGAGAACGTTCGGGCTCGATTCGGCGGTGGGAGTAACCGTTGCGTTGGGAGATCCGCTGTGGCCGATAGTATCGACAGGATTGGTTGTTTCCCAAGAGACGTCGGTTTCGACGACTGCAGCGGGATGCGCATGTATTGTTGACAACGGTAGCATGGGTAGGCAAAGCAGCAATCCGGTTAGCGCACTGGCAAGCTGGATTCGCCGCGAACGAGTTGCTCGCTGCAGTCGTGTCGGTTCAAGATTTCCTAGTGGTTGAGGCATTAGTTTTGTTTGGCGTCTGATGGCGGGGCAGTTCTTTAAGCACTGAACGTTTCATTGGGATTCTGTTCGTATTGCGCGAAAATTCGCTTAAAGGTGCTCTGGGGAAGTTCACTTGAGTCACCAGCTTGTGAGTTTGTATTGAGTAACTGTGTAACTTCCACCGGGTCATTAATTTCGGATAGGCAGGTGACACTACTGTCGCTAGCAGAGATTAAAAGGATGCGTTGCCCAAGGCGGATTAAGTGCAGGCTGTGGATTTTATTAATTTGCTTTTGTCCAAGCACTTCGAGCGTTTGCTTTGACATTATGCTTTGGGAGGGACCTTGAATCTTCTTGGTGACCCACAGCAGCACCATGAAGGCACCGAGGACAACGGCTAAGGCGGCAACCATGCGAGTAGCGGATTGGCTGAAATTGGGAATCGAGAATTTGCTGATTGCCGAAGTGGTAGCAGACTTAGATGTGGGCTCGGTCACGCGCGGTTGCAAAGGTAAACGCGGGAACGACTGTAGAGATTGCAGTGGTTGGGGTTCGAGCACGCTAATGTCGCCCGCGGTTTGCTGAGGTTCCACTTGAGCTATGCAAATACTGCTGGAGGATAGTAAAACCAAAATAATGCATACACGCGACAGGAATTGCTTGTCGAGCAGTGATTTGGTAAGTGAACAGCGTACTTGATGTTGAGGCGACATTTTGTGACCTTGATGACTTATCACCGAGTGGAGTGTTATTTAGCAGACGGTGAAATGGAGTCGTGGCTAGTCGAGGTGATTTTGAGGACATACTCACCTTTGCTGACGGTTAATTCAGCGGTGGCAATAATACGGGTACCTCGGTAAATGACGACTGGTTGTTCAATGTGCTCGGATGACAGCAAGACGTTACCAGGGGCGAGTCCAGCGAGCGTTTCTTGTGTGACATCCAGATGGCAGAATTCCGCCCGCAGCATGTTTGTGGGGACGTGTGTTGGGGTAAGTTGTGCTGGTGTGGCATTTTGGCTAGGCCCAGACAGCTGCGGGTATGGTATGGCTTTTTGAGTTGTATCGGAACCTTCCTGTTGTTGCAGCATTTGAGTGAGTTGCGAGCATTTATCGAGTGTCTCGAGGATCGGCGTCGAAGGCGTTTCGGTCGTGGATGTGTCGGATGCCGGTTTATTTGAATCTGCGGCAGAATCTGGATTGTTTGGTTCGGTTGTCATTAGGGTTGCCCATGAAAACAGACGGTATGGTAATGCACAAATAGTGCACACAAATAGGGCTAACTTGTCGCTAAAAATTGCGTTCCATGCAATGCCAATTTCATATATTGCCTGTGAATTGAGTGGGAATGGGCGTTAACGGTCGCCAAAACACCAGCCTGCATGTGTAGGGGGTTGACGTTGGCGGTGAGTCGTTGAAAATGTCCACTAAGCTGCGTAATGCGGCGTAACAAACCAACACAATGAATTAGCAATAGGGATGGCAACATGGGACGCGCAAAAATTACAATCATCGGTGCGGGAAACGTTGGCGCAACGACAGCACATTGGTGTGCCGCAGCTGAACTAGGAGATATTGTGCTACTGGATATCCCTCAGGCTGGTGACATGCCTCGGGGCAAAGCTCTTGATCTCATGGAAGCCTCACCAGTGATGGGTTTTGATTGCAATATTATGGGTACAAGTGATTATGCGGACACCACCGACAGCGACGTTGTTGTGATCACCGCAGGTATTCCTCGTAAGCCAGGCATGAGTCGCGATGATCTGCTGGCTACCAACGCAAAAATCATGACCGCCGTGACTGAACAAATCAAAGAAACGAGCCCCAACGCGGTCATTATTGTTGTCAGCAATCCGTTGGATGCCATGGTGCAACGATGCTTACAGGTGTCTGGCTTTCCGTCAAACCGAGTCCTAGGTCAAGCTGGCGTATTGGATACCGCTCGATATCGCACATTCTTAGCGATGGAATTAGGCGTCAGTGTTGAAGATATTTCAGCTTTGTTGATGGGCGGCCACGGCGATACGATGGTGCCGCTGCCAAGTTGTACATCGGTAGGGGGCATTCCAATCACTCAATTGCTGGATAGTGCTCGTTTGGATGAAATTGTAGACCGCGCCCGCAAAGGCGGTGCTGAAATTGTCGGTTTGCTAAAAACTGGTAGCGCTTATTACGCGCCAGCCGCAGCTTGTACGCAGATGGTGGAAGCTATTGTCAAAGACAAAAAAAGGGTTCTCCCATGTGCTGCCTATTGTGATTCGGAGTACGGTGTTGGTGGATATTACGTTGGCGTGCCAATTGTCTTGGGTGCAGGCGGTGTGGAGCGTATTATCGAATTGGAATTAACCGAGCAAGAAACGGCTGCCTTCCAGAACAGCGTTGACGCCGTGAAAGAACTTGTGGCAGTGATGGCTGACCTAGCTTAGGCCTACGAATTACAGGAACGAAACCACTTCCCCTGCGCAGGTTAAACATTCAACCGGGTAAGGTTATCGGCATTGACAGACATTGATTAATTCCTTAAAAGTCCGGCGCGAATATAGTTCGTTTGCCATTTAAGGGAATGTAAAATACCATGTCTGAAAACCTGCGGTTCTTTACCAGTCGGCAGCATCCGGTCTGGGCGCCTATAGATATTGCCGAAGTTGTTCAAGAGTCGTTGGAACGAGTTCGAGAATATCAGGCACGCCGCAACGTACATGTTCTTTGCGACCCATTAAAGAGTGTGTTTGCCTATGGTGATCAAGAATGGATCACGATGGCGGTTACAAATCTTCTCGAAAATGCTATCGAACACACACCTAGCGAATCCCATTATCGAGTGACAGTGGATGTGGATAGCCGTAAAACCAGAGTCCTTGTTGAGGATCAAGGTCCGGGTATTACGCCGGGTTCCGAGTACCAGATATTCAAACCGTTTTACACAACGCAACCCGGCGCTACTGGACTCGGCCTTGCCAATGTCCGCCGCGTTATCGAAATACATGGTGGCGGGATTCAAGTCACTAATAGGGAACATGGAGGCGCACTGTTCATATTAAAACTACCTCGGATTCAGGCACAACAAGCGGCTTAAATCCGAGCTAAAACCAGTCATTAATCAGTCATTAACAAGAGACAAGACGTTCACTTCCGATCTAAATATGCAACCATTTTCACACATCAGCAGTACGGCTATTGCAGCACTGCGAGAATCGAAAAAATCGACGCGGATAGCCCTAGTGGTGTGTCTATCGATTTTGGGAATCTCGATTGTGGTCTTGCTAGGCAGTGGGCAACGTGAGATGGAACGTCTGTTTGCCGGGCGGGAGTTATCGGCGAGTGAAATATCAAGAATAACTCAGTCCTTTTCAGTGGCAAAGCTCGACCAGTGGGAAACGGTTGGCAAGCAAATTCAAATTCCACGGGTTGAGCGGGCAAAGTATCTAGCGGCACTCGAGGGCAAATTTGATTTAGATACTAGTAATACCGATGTCGATCAAGTGTTGCAACAAACGAGCATATTAGACACACCGAGTTTGCGTGATCTGCGATTGCGAAATGCAAAGGAAAAAGATCTCGCCATGATGGTAATGCAGATGCCGGATATCGAATTGGCTCGAGTGAATATCGATAGCAAACAAGAACGTGGTTTATCTGGACAAACAAAAATGGTTGCCCTAGCCGCGATCAAAGCTACAAATGGTGAAGATTTGACGATGCCAAAGGCGGAGTCGATACGAGATATTATCGCCGCTCGTTACGCCGGTTTGCAACGTAACGAAGTAGTGGTCATTGATTTAAACAGTGGGCAGACCTTCGGTTCGTCAACCTCTCAACTGCAACCCACTGACCGCCAACGGGCAATGCGGGAATATGAGCGATGGTGGAAAAATCGGATTGAAAATTTACTTGTTGATATTCCAAATATACGTATTGAAGTAAGTTTGCAAATCATATCGTCCAAGACTGTCACCGACGATTCTGCTGTGCTTGCCAAATCGATAGACCGCGTTGGAGCAAGTATTTCAGTTGGGATCCCGCACTCGTATGTTCAACAAGTCGCCAAAACGAACGGGGATTCTGAAAATTTAAATGGACCAGAACACCGTAAATTTGTGGCACAAGTGGAAACGCAAATATTGCAGAGCGTAACAACATTGGTGCAAGGTGTTATGCCAATTGTTCCCCAAGCCACACTTGATCCGCTACAAGTAAACGTTGCCACGATTGTTGACTTGGTAAACGTTGAATCCGATTCGACTTCTGCAGATTCTTGGATGACGAGTTTAACAAGCCATTGGCGAGAGGCCGTCATGGGCCTCGTTATGGTAATTACATCATTGACGTTTGTGCGTCATCTGCGTAATCGCTCAAATATTTCCACTTCCCTGCCAGTATTGAGTGCAGACCTCGAAAACTTGTCAACTGCTGAAGTAATATTGAGTGACTCAACTGCCGAGGCGTCTGGGGGCATCGCGCCGCGACCGAGATTTGCTAATGCGAACCGGCAATTCCAAGTCTACCCACTTGGAGTGTATGACCGCCGAGAAACTTCGGCGGCATCCACGGTAGTGCGGCAGGCTGTGGCTGATGTCGAGACCGAGCCAAGTTTAACCAATGAGTTAGATAAATTGCTAAGTGATTCACCTGCCGATGCGGCGGATATTTTACGACAGTGGGTAAGTAGTACAAATGATGGACCATGACACATTACGACGAGCGGCAGTTTTAGTTGCAAGTCTCAAGCCAGGCCAAGCGGATGAGTTGGTTGCTCAATTGCCGTCGCACGATGCGAAACGGCTGCAGGCCTGTGTTGCCAATCTTTCGGCCGAAGACTTAGCGGCGTCAGCAGATGTGATCGAAGAATTCCTCGATCATCATCAGGAACCTGCCGCAGCTCCCTCCAAGCAAACACTGGCAACAGGAAAACCGGAAGAACTATCGTCGACGGACTCAGGGTTTAATGTTGCACCGGATTTTGATTTCTTAGACCAAGTGTCACCAGCTTTGGTTGCGGATTTTTTGTCGAGTGTACATAGTCAAATTGGAGCAGCCATTTTGTCAGCGTTGCCCTCTAGATTGGCGGGAGTAATTCTGTCCTATTTTGATTCGCAAAAACAGCAGGATGTTTTAGACAGGATTGCAGTTTCCGGTACATGTACCGCGGAATCGTTACAGTTCGCTGTCTTATTGCTGCAAGATCGGCTGTTGCAAATTGACGCAAATGGGCAAGGACACAGTCCACGGCCGGACACGAAAGCCCAAGAGATTCGGGCCGCCGCGGAAAGTAGTTTTCGCAATCGAACTATTTCTACGCTGGATACTCCGGGAACAGAGTTGGGTCATTTAGGAGCTGGTCAGCGGTTGGAACGGTCAACTATCGAAGCAGCCAAACAGCCAATCACTTTACGTTTTGAGGATTTGAATTTGCTTGATGATCGCTCCTTGGCTCAAGTATTCCACGTCGTTGACTCGCAAATTATGTTGTTGGCACTCGCCGGCGCGACCGTCGAATTCATCAAACGCGTGTCGGGGCCGTTGACTAGTGCACAAAAAGAACGATTCAATGAACAAATCAAGTCCCTCGGTCCAATTACGCTCAATGAGATAGAACAAGCTCAGCAAAATGTTGCGGAAACAGCAACAAGCCTAGCCAATGCCGGGCAGATTACGATTACGGGCCAGCAACCGTTTATGGCCGCGGCTTAGAGTATTGCGGTCGTTACTCGTGAGTATCGATGTCTATAAGTTCACCGAGGTCCTCGAGACGGTGTCTTGTTTGAGCGGTTCGTTTCTTAGTTTGGCGGTCCTCCCTACCCACTCGAACAAGGAATACTGTGATACATAGCATTGCAACGATAAAAGCAATTGCAACATAAATTCCGCGATCGGACTGATCAATTATTGGCTTTTCATGCATACGAATGGTGCTAGCGATAATCAGCGGACTAAGCTGTTCGCGTTCAGGACCGTCCCGCATCGTCAGCGCTGTTTGATAGGACCAGAGCTTGAAAAAAACTCCTTGAACCGTCACTTTTTCACGTAGCAGTTTGCGTTTGTCCATACCCTGCCGCATCTCATTCATCGCCTTTTGCAATTCGGGAGGTAGATGGTTCACACACACTTGAAGTGGAAATCGATTCTGAAAGATAATACCATCTTGGTCGGCATCATTAGTTTTCACTCGAATACGGTGTTTCCCAATCGGTATAGAGAGGTCGAGTTGCCAATAATGGTCACTACCGAAGCGCTGTTGCATTTTTGAGTTGACAATCGCAATTCGGCTAATTTGTCGTACGTCGCCACTTACGGTCACAAATTGCCCTTGCAGAGCGCGAGTGTCATTGAAGTAGTCCACAATTTCCCGATTCAGCGGTGGTGCTTGTTGATGAACTTGCTGGATCGCATCGAGTGCGGAAGACGGCTGAAAAATTTTAAGAATTTGGTAGAAGGCCTCGCGGTCGTTATGACCGAGTGCCGATTTGTTAGTGCGGCGAATTTCATCAAGCAATCCAGAATCAAACCCATGTTGGCTAAGCAGGACCATGGAGCTATGTACATGTTGTTCTGTGGAAACCTCGCTCGGCAGCCACTTCACTCGGGAAGCAGCCATAATTAATTCGAGTTGTTGATTTTCATCGGTGGTTTTCAAGAGTAAGCCGTCGACAAGAATCGGTTCATCGATTTCAAAGGGCAACCTCTGTGTTACTGCGGGTGGGGATTCTTCGGTAGCGGTCGCTGGGCGTTTCCACGAATCGGGAAACCAGGCGATGGGTATTTTTCGAGTAGCGATTCTAACCGGTATATCGCTGTCGTCAGCTTTGATGGTCACCCAGAAAAACGAATTAAACCCAATCAGCCGAGCTGCTTCGGGGATAATGTATTGCCGTTTCACACTTGTTGCCCGTCCCCGAATCGTGAAAAACTTGATGCGGTGCCGATCAACATCGCTTACCAACATATCTAATGTGACTGCAGCATCTGCGTTGACGGTCGGTTTTGTTAATCGCTGAATATCGCTTTCACTAACTTTTGGAAATACGGCAAGCAGCTTACCAATCGTATCGATGTCTTTTCCAATTACTGGGTCGAGATCAATTAAAAAACGAAGTTCACTGGGGCCTATTCCGGAGATCTCTAAGATTTGCTCAGCCGTAGTGCTGTGGGCAATCGAAAATGGAAGCTGTTGGTCACTAATGTTGTCTTGATTCCATGGCAGAGATTCATCTGCGTGCAGCAAGCAGTTTTGTCGAGCAAAACAGATTCCGCAAATTAGGATTGCGTAGAGCACCAGTTGCATGTGGGATTGCAATGTTGAACTGTGAGACATGATGTTGGCAACTGGCATGAATGGCGTGGGATTATGAGTAATTGGAAAAGACAAAAATATTAGGCCGAGGAGTTCTGTTCTGCGAGTTGCTGCAGTGCTTCACGAGTCGGAGGTGCAACTTCATCATCACTTAGGCCGGCTAAATGTTGTGATATATCTGTGGGGGATGTATCTGTGGCAGTTTGCCCTTTCCAGCGGCTCATCAAGTATATGCCGGCGGTGAAGCCAACAGCCAGAATCAGGGGAATTACAAATAGTGCCCAAACGGGTAGTTGAGACGCCGATTCTGCAGAGGTCGTTGACGGCATCTGTGCATCTGGCAACCATTGAAAAGAATTGGCGAGCACTAATGGTGAGGAATGCATCTGCCCTGAAGTTCCAATGTGCGCCCAAGATTTAAAGAAATATCCGGTTATTTGTACCACGTCATTCATGTCTGCGGTGCGACGGTCGATGTCTTTGTCTGGTAACGCTGGAAAACCTGTCGGCGGTTGCAGGCAGTATACGATTAAGGGCGTGGTGCCTCCGCCGCTGGGCCGGATTACAAGGACATAGTATTGTTGGATGTCGAGTTGATTTGTGGGTGCTTGGACACGATACGCTTTACGGACTTCACCACGCATAGAAATTAGTTTGCCGCGAAAAGTATCTTGCTGTTTTGAAAGCTCAAGAATGTTGGGCGTGACTACGACACTCGCTTGTAAGCGATCAGCAGAGGCAGTGCGTAGTGTTTCTAACATCCGGAACCAGGCTAAGTTGTCGCTGTTGCGAAATACCGTGTGGTCGTCGATTCGTGAGATTCCGATTTGATCGAGGATGTGTTGAACGAATTGATATTCGTTTTGATTTGCCTCAGGCGCTTTTGCCGGCGTTGTTTCCAAGATATCGAGAAATGCTTTGCGCAGCGATTGTGTCCATCGCGTTCGCAGTTGACTAAGTACGGCTTGAGCGCGAGTCTTCTGTTGGGGTGTAAGTGCTGTAGATGTCGAGTGAATCGACAGCATGAGTTGTTGCTCGTATTTTTGGTACAGCAAATCTATTTTCTGGTACAGATCCCACCAATTGGTTTGTTGTTGATCATTACCGCGTTTTCCGTTGCGTGCGCGGTGCAGAGTGTCCACTAATGTTTGTTCTTCGGCCGCTGTTAATCTTTTAAGGATGGCAGTCCACAACGAGTGGTGGGTTGATTGTAAGTCTCTGGAGGCTTGGCTAGCGGTTGATGCCAACGGATTGCCAAATTTTGCAAGTTGCGGATCAAACAAGGAGTTGACGCTGTTGCCGGGTGAGGCGGTAGTCGATGAATTCACTTCGACCGCAGTATGCTCGTCAAAGAAACGAAACAAATCGGGATCACTTACTCTCTCCATCATTACCACGACGGTCATCAGCAATGCAACGAGAGCAAATAACTTGTATTGAACTTTTCGGGAAAAATAGTTTGGCGGTGGACGTCGTTTGCTAGCTCTAAGACCATTGGGTGTGTCTGCCCCGGTGGCTTGATCTTCGTCTCGAATTGATTTGCTACTTCTAAAATGCACGCTCGATGTCTCTCCAAAATGTCCTCTTTTGGCGGTGTTCTTTTATTTTACCAAGAAGAGTCCGCGTTGAGCCTTTAAATTTTGTGAATCCTTGATGGTCGATCGATGTTTGCGTGGCCCTGTAACGCAGCGAAAATGGTTGTGGATGGGTTGATTTTGGCCCAAGCTTGCCTATTGTAACACGTGGGGCAAGTCCATTAGGAGGTTCGTTGGCCGGAGGACAGTTTTCGTCGATAAGTGGGTTCGTGAAGGGATTTTTCGTGGCAAGGGATACTTGCTTCTGGGTAACTAAACTTATAGGCTATAACAGAGCGATAGTCGTTGCGAAGTAGATTTTATTTTACAACACTGGGAACTCTCGCATTGTTGGCCTCTTTCGCTTCTCAACTTGAATCTTTTCTAAAACGGTAAATAAAAGAACATTAATGATCTGTTGTAGGACTCCATTACTACTAACGCGTCTAGCATTACCCTCACGATTTGCAATACTTGCCGTATTCCTATTGAGTGTGACCATGTTTGGTCGTGAGGCGGTACAGGCAGCAGAGCCTGCGGGCGCGTTTTTAGGATCGCTACGAGAACTGAAGTATTACGACTTAGCCGAGTATTACTTGGATCGACAAGTCGAGAAGGATCTGCTTTCGTCTGAATTTCGCACCAAGCTCGACTACGAGCGTGCCATTGTCCTCATTCAGAGTGCTCGACTGATTGGCAGCGGCGACGAACGCGATAAGCAATTTGCAGTTGCTCAACAATTATTAGAGAAGTTTGCTCAAGGTTCTGAAAATGCTGAACTAAAGATTCTCGCGAGTAACGAATTAGGTAACTTGTTATTTCAGCGCGCCAATCTTATTTTGTACGAAGCGAATCAAGACGAGAACAAGGCGGTTCGCGGTGACATGCTAGATAAAGCTCGAATGCTGTTGCGACGAGCTCGTGAGATCTATGTGGAGGGTCGAACGCAACTGAAAACGGAATTAGAAGCGATACCCAAGATCTTGGATCCGAAAACGCAACAACCACAAATCGAGCGTCGGAAATCGCTATATGGCAATTACTTGCAAGTGATGATAACCGCCACGAAATTGCTAGAGGAAATCGGAAAGACGTATGATCCGGGTACAGCTGAACACACGTCTGCCTTTGAAAAAGCGTTGCCTGAGTATGATGACATAGCGATCAAGTATCGCAGCAAAGGTGCTGGGTTAATAGCTTTGGTTGCCCAAGGACGATGCTATTTGGCACTGGGCGATACTAAGCAAGCAATGAGTTATCTCAAACAGGTGGTCGATCAACGCGAAACACCTGGCTTTAGAAATATTGTCACGCTAGCAATGCCGCTGTATCTCGAAACATTATCGCATGAATCGGTAAATCAGATTGAACAGGCTTTGGCGATTGGCGTCGAGTGGAACGCAGACATTCGTCCCAATGAAACCTACAATGCGGAATGGCATGCATTTCAACTAGAGCTTGCTCGGACCTATATTCAAAAAGCTCAGGCCTTGGAAGAGAAAAATCCCGAGGATCGTGAAGCGCGTAAGGCTTATGTATCAGCTCGCAGTCTCGCACAACAAGTGCTCAAATACCCCGGGCAGTATAAAAGTGTCGCGCGTGATCTCATCGCATCTTTGCCGGACTTGCCAGGCGGCGCGGATGAAGAAGAAAAAACTCCTGAGACATTCGCCGAAGCATTGACGCTGGGCAAGGAATACATGGAGGCGGCTCAAACGATGGAATTTACCATCAAGAGTTTGCCGGCAACAATTGAGGCCGAGACCGACGAGGCGAATAAGAACGTTCTTGTAGCTCAATTGCGAGAAGCTCGGGAAAATTATAAATCAACGCAAGCTGCAGCCATTTTATATTATGAAATGGCATTATCGTTTACCGATGGTGACACACCAGTGGAACAACTGCAGGAAGTCTATTACTATTTGACATTCATCAATTACAGCCGCCAGCAATATTTTGAAGCTGCAGTATTGGGCGAATATTTGGCTCGCAGATATCCTGGAACCAACGCTGCTCTGCCTTGTGCGAAAATCGCCTTAAATTGCTACCAATTACTTTACAACCAAGCAGCGACAGGCGACCGCGACTTTGAAGTTTTGCGGTTGATTGATATCGCTGAATATACGATCAAGAATTGGGAGACTAGTGAAGAAGCGATCGATGCTCGACGACGCCTCGTGCCCTACATGATCGAAGCTGGTCGCTTTGAAGACGCCCGCACCTTTACGTTGGATATTCCGGAAGGGGCTGCGGAGCGAATGGAGTCTGAATTGCGTTTGGGCCGAGCGATGTGGTTGCGCTATCGTCAAAGCGTGGCGGAAGAGAAAAAATTAAAAAAGAATCAATCGAATCCAGCTCGACTTGCTGAGTTGGCAACTGAGATTCCGAAGTTTTTAGCAGTCGCTGCTGAAATGTTGACTGCGGGCACCGACCATTTAGCCGCCAATGCAAAAAATGCTCGGATTACTTCTAGTTCCGTGAACGGCTTGTTGTCGGCTTGTCAGTATTATATTCAAGTGGGTGAGGCAGCCAAAGCAGTCACTCATTTAGAAGCCGATGATTACGGTTTACTGACATTGGTTCGAAATAATAACCCCGCGGCTAATCGTTCTTCGTTAGCGGAACAAGGTTTCCGAATTGCCCTGAGTGGCCATATCGCGATGCTTGGATCTGGCGAAGACGCCCAAACACATATTGCCGACGCCAAAGCGATCATGGCGGAGTTAAACGATCTTGTTGGTGAAACGCCGGATGGACAAAAACGTTTAGTTAGTATTTATTTTACATTGGCTCGAGAATTGGAAACTCAATTAGCAGCAGCCAGTGATGACGCTCAACGTCAGGTACTCGCCAATGGCTTCGAAACTTTCCTCGATGAAGTCAGCAAGACGTCGGATCAGTTTACCGTTCGGCATTGGGTTGGTGTTACGATGCAGAGTCTCGGTAACGGCTTTGAGGATAACGGTACATTGACGTCTCAAGCCACAACGTATTATGAAAAAGCGATTGCTAAGTTTAAGGAAATTAAAACAAAGGGCAAAGCGGATCCAACTTGGGTCCACGAAGATCCAGCGACTGCTAAGGCATATATTGGGTCGATTCGCATGAATATGGCTCAAGTCATGAAAAAGATTGGTGATTACAACGGCGCCTCGACGGAGCTTGCTTACATTCTGTTAGCGACACCATCGAACGTCAGCGTTCAAATTGAAGCGGCGCGCACTTACAGTGAATTAGGTATCCGAGAAAAGGATACGGATAAATTTTTACTCGCCATTGGCGGTGCTCGCAAATTGAAAAGCGGCGACAATTTAATCTGGGGCTGGCGAAAAATAAGCCGATTAACCCAAGGTAAAGAGACATTTAAAAACGAATACTACGAGGCTCGTCTGGGGATTGCCGAGGCCCGCTTGGGTTATGCAATGTTGAAGAACGGTGAAGATAAAAAGAAATATTTGGGTTATGCCAAATTAGAGATACTCAATACAAAGAAAATATACCCAGAACTTGGCGGGCCAGAATTTGTGGCTCGATTTGACTCGCTGTTAAAGCAAATTCAAAAAGCTCTAGGTGAACCTGTTACAGGATTAGCAAGCAAGTAGATTTAGCCCGACGTGGCTATGAGGAAAATGTGGTTTTCGCCCGTACGCGGATCGATGCCGATTGATAAAAAGATAAAAAGGGATGTTACCAATGATCAAACGATTGCAACTAATTGTGGTGCTATTGTCGAGTCTGTTTTTAGTCAATACGTCTGCTGTGCAAGCACAGGTCAAGGATCAGATTTACTTGATCAGTAATCCTGGTGAGTCAGTGAAGGGTCTGATAGACTCGATTACCAAAAACGAAGTGACCGTACGAGTAAACGGTGTACCGCGTAAGTTGGCTGCCAACGACGTATCGCGGATCCAATTTGTGGACTCCCCTACCGAAGTCTTGCAAGCGGCAGCGATGTTTCGAAAAGGCCAGTTAAAAGACGCTCGAGCGGAACTTGCCAAGGTGAATCTTAATGAGATCCAGAATGATTTCGTCAAACAGGATGTTGCTTATATGCTGGCCGCAGTGGATGCACGTAGCGCGCTTGCTGGTGATGGTGATAAAAATCAAGCTGGTAACCTGTTAGTCGCCTTTATACAACAACACGCGGATAGCTTCCATTATTATGAAGTCGTCGAGTTGTTCGGCGATTTAGCGTACGCGGTAGGGAGCTTTGAATTGGCTGCTACACAGTACACTATTTTAACCACATCTCCGTGGGTAGAATTGAAAACCAAAGGGAAGTTGCGATTAGCTAATTCAACTGTTGGAACCGGCGACTATGCCGCTGCGTTGGTCATGTTCGAGCAAGTTGCTGCGGTTCCTGCGACGACGCCGTTGATGCAAGCGACTGTTTCTGAGGCACAAGCTGGTCAAGCGAGGTGTTTGGGTGAAACGGGAAAAGCGGTAGCTGGGATCGCTCTGACTGATAAGTTGATTAAGGATAATGATCCAAAAACGCAGAAGCAATTATTTGCCCAAGCGTACAATGCTCAAGGTGTTTGTTACCGCAGTAACAAACAGCCCAAAGATGCTATCCTAGCGTTTCTACATACTCACTTGATATTCAACGAATCTGCGGATGCACATGCGGAAGCACTGTATCACTTATCGCAACTGTGGAGTGAGGTTAGCAAAGCGGATCGTGCTCAAGCCAGCAAACGCTTGCTAAGAGAAAAGTACGCAGGAACCTTTTGGGAACAGAAAGCAAGAGCGGAATAATCTACAATCATTTACTACCGATCTTTTATTTTGGCCGCCGTTCGGGAATAATACAGAGTCCATGGCATCGAACATTAATTATAATCACATCGCATAAAAATATAGACTAACATTTTACTTACGCGGTACTTTTGTACCACACTCAATAATGAGTTTTAGATTCTAAGAACGGAGACAATAATGGTTCAATTAGCAATTCCAGCGTGGCCCAAATGGATTTTGACAGGGCTAACGGCATTAGCGCTAGTTGTCGGTTTGGGCGATTCGCTCAGCCTTAATACGACATCAATGGCGGTTGCACAAGATGAGCTGCCTGAGGAAAACGTGCCCGCAGAGGAAAATGTAGCTCCGGCTGTGGAAGCTGACGCTAACGACAACAACGCGCCCGTGGTGGCCGACGATGAGGGAGAAATGTCTTATCTGACTTGGGTGTTTAAAGCACTGGGTGTCGGCTATACGTTAATTTTTCTCTTACTATCCTTTACACTCGTAGCCCTGTTTGTCATGAACTTGATCACCAGTGCACGCAGTAAAGTTTGCCCGGTGCATCTAGTCGAAGACTTTGAAGAGATGCTCGACAACAAGCAATATCAAGACGCTTACGAATTAGCCAAGGAACACGAATCTGTGCTAGGTTCTGTTTTGTCAGCTGGTTTGTCAAAGCTGTCAGCTGGGTATCCTCAGGCTATCGAAGCGATGCAAGAGATTGGTGAAGAAGAGAACATGAAGCTTGATCATCGCTTGAGTTATATGGCGTTGATTGGAACGCTCTCACCGATGGTTGGATTGTTTGGAACGGTTCACGGGATGATCAAGGCGTTTGAGGTTATCGCCACGGGTGGGTCGACACCGGAAGCTTCCGAGCTTGCCGGAGGCATCTCAACGGCTTTGTTTACAACTCTGCTTGGACTGGCGATCGCCATTCCAGCTATCGCTGTTTATAACATTCTCAAGAACCGAGTCGCACGACTGATGCTAGAAGTAGGCATTCTCAGTGAGGGACTGATGGGGCGATTTGAAGGTGTAGGCAAGAAATAGAACCCGATGCGAATTAAAAAACGAAAATCCGAAATCCTCGAAGGCGACTTGACGCCGATGATCGATATGACGTTTCAGTTAATCGCTTTCTTTATGGTGCTGATTAATTTCACCCAGAGCGAAACAAACGACATGGTTCAATTACCCGATAGTGCGCTGGCGAAACCCCCTGATTCTCAATTGGAGAATCTAGTGATCATTCATCTTGGTCAAGACGGTACTGCCGTCATGAACCAAAAGGAAGTGAATTATCTCGGCCTAAACCATTATCTGGACGTTGAATATTATCGGATTGACAGGCTGGCGACGGACAACCCCAAGGACACGACGATAGTTATTCGTGCTCACAAGGCTGTCAAAGGGGGGATGGTGCAGGAATTAATTCAGATTTGCCAAGAAGCAGGTTTTGAGAATTTTGCCTTGCGCGCTGAAGAAAATATTAATAGCGCTCCTAAATATATAACTCCTATAGGGGCTAACTGAGACAACCATGAAGATACGTAAGACCGGTGGCGAAGGTGAGAAAATCGAACTGCAGATGACTCCGATGATTGACATCGTGTTTCAACTGCTTGTGTTTTTCATTATGACGTTCAAAATTGTTGCGATGGAGGGCGATTTCAATATCCGCATGCCTGCCGCAGCACCACAAGCTGCTCCGCCAGATCAAATGGAGTTTCCACCGATGAAGCTTTACTTATCTGGCAATGAAGATGGTACGCTGGCTGGTATTCGCTTAAATGAAGAGAGCTTGCCGACAATACAGCATTTGAATTCACGAATTCAAGAGTTGATTGGAACCGATGGTGGCCCGAGTCGAGAGACTGCTGAAATCGAAGTCGGTTTTGATTATGATTTGCATTATGAATGGGTGATCGGTGCCATCACCGCTGTGTCTGGTACAAAAGACGTAAATGGCAATGTCGTGCGATTAATCGAGAAGATCCGATTTAATACGCCTGAGTCACCAGAGGAATAGAGTCGTGGCTTGTGAATGATTTTCGCTAGGCCCGTGGATGGAATTCTTTGTGCACTTTTTGCAAGTGCGACTGGTCCACGTGTGTATAGATTTGAGTGGTAGCAATGCTTGCGTGCCCAAGAAGTTCTTGTAGTTGACGCAGGTCAGCGCCTCCTGCGAGCATATGTGTGGCAAAGCTATGTCGCAGTGAATGTGGACTGATGGAATTGGGCGCGCCGATGCGAGCGGCATATTTTTTAACCAGTTCCCAAATTGCCTCGCGTCGCAACGGTTTACCGGTGCGACTTAGCAGCAGTGAATTAGAGAGCGATTGTTCGTCTACGAGTGTGGGACGTTCATATTCTAGATAATTTGATATCGATTGAACTGCTTGATTTGCTAAGGGTACCAACCGTTGCTTGCCACCCTTCCCATGATATTTGCAATAGGCTTCATCCAAGTGCGTGTCGGCGACCGTGAGATCTGAAACTTCCGATGCTCGACATCCCGTGGCATACAGAAGTTCCAGCAACGCGCGGTCTCGTAGCGGATAACTATCACGATGGTTCGGCGCATTGAGCAGGCGTTGGACACTGCCCGGTGTTAATATCTCTGGGATGCGTTGCCATAATTTTTGGCTCCCTAAAAGCTCTGCTTTGTTCTCTGAAAGAACTCCTTCAAGCTGCAGGTATCGAAAGAAAACTCGCAGCGACACGATATTCCGAGCGATGCTGCTTGGCGCGAGGTTGTGTTTTTTTAGTGTCGCGATGAAGTCGGACAATTTGGCGATAGAAAGCTTGGCGATCTTGCGTTTTCCTAGCCAGTGATTAAATCGAATGATATCACGGCGATAAGCAGCAATGCTGTTTTCAGCCAAGTGACATTCATTGCGTAGATACTGAACAAAAGCAGTGACAGTATTTCCTATTACCGGCAACGGCGTTGTTGAAGCGTTACGTTTTATTCGGTTGCGTAGCAAACGCATATTTTGGTTGTCTTTGAAACGAGATATACAGAAAAGAAATAATGAGCACCCACAATAGAATTCGACTATGCTACGGAAGAATCTACACTGTGCATTTTATCAGAGTAAACAACGCTTGGCGCACCATTTGGTTATACCGGTTATAACGGTCAGCAAGAAGTTTTTTGACGAAGCCGCGGATGATTTGTGGCAAGACGTAAGTTGGTTAACCTCACGGGGCGAAGATAGTACAATGATGTATCGGTTGTTTTTGTGAAGTTGAGTGTGCAGATGAATATTTTAGTTACAGGAGCAGCGGGCTATATCGGCAGTCATACTTGCCGTTACTTAGCCGCGCATGGACACCAAATTGTTGCGTATGACAATTTGAGCCGAGGACATCGACTAGCTGTCGAGCGTGCGATACCGAACCATCCATTTATTCTCGGCGAGTTGCACGACGTACCGTTGTTGCGAGGCACAATGCAGCAGTACGAGATCGAAGCTGTCGTTCATTTCGCTGCGTTCGCATTAGTCGGCGAATCTGTTGAAAACCCCGAGTTGTATCAACACAATAACGTTGAGGGTACTCGCTGCTTGATCGAAGCAGCGACCAAAGAGCATGTCCATAAGTTTGTGTTTTCAAGTACGACCGCGATTTACGGTGAACCAGAAAGCATACCAATAACAGAGTCTTGCCCTGCTCGCCCGATCAGTCCCTATGGTCAAACCAAATTAGATGTTGAACAATTATTAGAACAAGCGAATGCCCAACACGGTTTGGGGTTTGCATCGCTGCGGTACTTTAATGCAGCTGGGGCTGACCCAGCAGGCGATATCGGCGAAGATCATGAACCGGAAACGCATTTAATTCCCATCGTTTTGCAAGTCGCTTTGGGACAACGTGCAGATATTTCTATATTCGGCGATGATTATGCGACGCCTGACGGCACGTGCGTGCGTGACTATGTACATGTCTTGGACCTCGCAGACGCTCATTTACGGGCGTTGGATCGTATACAGGACAGGCAGTCTATTCAAGTTAATTTGGGATCTGGCACGGGACATTCGGTAATGGAGATTATCCAAGCAGCTCGTTCCGTGACGGGACAAGAAATTCCAACGTCGGTGATCGCTCGTCGTCCCGGTGACCCACCATTATTAATTGCCGATAATCAACTAGCTCGCGATACGTTGGGATGGCAGCCACAGTATTCCAGTATCGAGGAAATTATGGCGACGGCATGGAATTGGCATCAATCACATCCGCAGGGTTATCCTTGCACGAATGCGACAGGATAATAAATGCAGGATCTCATAGTTGAAAAACCGTATCGATTTGTGCCGCCGACTAAATGCAAAATAGTCGTATGGCTGACATGCAAATTTAGTTTGTTTCGTTATTGGCTACGTAGTGTCGAAGGTATTTGTGAGTTTGAAGTCATCAACGCGGAGAAGATTACTGATTCAATTCGAGCGAACCATGGAATTGTATTAGCGGGGAATCACTGTCGCAACGCGGACCCGATGGCGATCGGCGAAGTTGCCAAAGCGGCTGATAGTTATTTTTACAGCATGGCGAGTTGGCACCTATTTAATCAGGATTGGTTCATGCGGTGGGCGATTCCACAATTAGGTGGTTTTAGTATTAACCGAGAAGGCGTGGATCGCACGGCGCTTGAGTTTGCGATCAATGTGCTGGCTACGGCGGAACGACCTTTAGTGATTTTTCCTGAAGGCTCGGTCTCACGCAGCAATGATTATTTACAACCGTTCTTAGGGGGTACTGGTTTTATCGCTCGATCAGCAGCTCGCCGGCGTAAAAAACGGAATGCAAATTCAAAGGTAGTCATCCATCCGATTGCTTTTCGTTATCAGTTTATTGGCGATTTTGAAGAAGCTACTGAGTATTCTTTGGCTTTACTGGAGTCGCATCTGGACGTGCCGATCAAGGCAGGCTTGCCTTTGCTAGAACGGATTCGCTATGTGGCGAGTGGTTTGCTTGCACAACGCGAAAAAGCGTATCTTGGACATGTGCAAACGGGGGAATATTATGACCGCATTACGAAGCTTGCCCAAAACATCCTCGAAACACAGGAGCAAAAATGGAAGGGCGAGATCCAACAGGGGGATTTCGTTGCGCGGGCAAAAGCCCTGCGGCCGTTGATGGTTCCTGATTTGGCCAATGGACTTCTTGACGAAGAGGAAGCACAGGAACGACGTCAAGATTTGTTTGATATCAATACAGTGCAGCAACTCAGCTACTACCCTGTCGACTATATCGAACCGGTTGACGGGCATTTGCCGCGCGAACGTATTTTGGAAATGTTGGAGCGATTGGAAGAAGATTTATTGGACAAGGTCACCATTCCCCGCCGGTATAAACTGGTATTGGATGTGTTGGATGCAATCGAAGTACCTACGGAAAAGGCTCCACGCAACGTTGATGATCCGTTGATGCAAGAAGTCGCTTCCGCCTTACGAGCTAGCTTGGACGTGTCTTCACGTGACGCTGAGTCCTATATTGCGGATTCGGCGATGTGAGTTTGTCAGGTTTGGCGAAGACGGATAACTTCAAACACGAAATTGTAGGAATATCAAAACTGTACGACTTGCGATAACTCGCAGATAGGGTCAAAATTAAGAGCTACAGCCTCTGTTTGGTTCTTGTCGATATCCGCATAGGTGTTTATATTTAGTTGTTTCACATTGAGTAAATCAAAAACGAAGGTTTGAAGTATTATGAAAGACGGCATACATCCCGATTACATTGAAACTGCAGTCAAATGCGGGTGTGGTAATAGCTTTACCACTCGCAGTACGCGCAGCGAGTTGAAAATCGACATTTGTTCTAGCTGCCATCCTTTTTATACGGGCAAACTGAAGTTTGTAGACGCTGCTGGCCGCATCGAAAAATTCCAGAGTAAATTTGCTGCCGGAACTTACGCCAGCTTACAAGCGCCCAAAAAAGGCAAGAAGAAGAAATAGCTTTCCAAATCTAAGAACAGTCCTCAGTGATCGAGTAATGGCTCTTGTCACCGGTCTGTCGTATATCGCAGTGATCGGTCTTGCCGGTTACTGCGTTTGTCATTTACGCTTTGAAGAAGATGCTTTGAATAGACATTAAGACGGAGGTCATAATTGCTCCTCCAAAACAAGGAAACTGTGCTTTGCGCGAAATGCTTGACGAGAAGCTCACTCGATATGAAGAGTTAGAGCAAATGATGACGGACCCCGAAGTGCTCACTAATTCGAGTAAGTTGGCGGCCGTTGCCCGTGAGCACGGTCGCTTGGCAAAGCTAGCGACTCTTTACCGCTCGTTCAAATTGATGCTCGATGAAATTGCCGAACTCAATGAAATGTCCGTTAGTGATGACCCAGATGAAAAAGAATTAGCATCAATTGAGCTGCCAGATATCAAAGAACGACGAGAAGCCGCTTGGAACGATTTACTTGAAATGACAATCGGCGGCGATGACGCATCACGCAATCGTTGCGTGATGGAAATTCGTGCCGGTATAGGTGGCGATGAGGCCGCGTTGTTCGCTCGTGATTTATATGAAATGTATAAGAAACACGGTGAGAATAAACGTTGGAAAGTTGAGGTGATAGAAGCCAGCCCAACGGAACTTGGCGGCTTTAAAGAAATCATGCTGTCCTTTGACGGCGATGCTGCTTTTCGTGAACTCGCTTATGAAAGTGGTGGGCATCGCGTACAGCGTGTTCCGGATACCGAAACCAAAGGCCGAATTCACACCTCTGCCGCAACGGTCGCCGTGTTGCCAGAACCGGAAGAATTGGAAATCGATATTAAGTCGGATGACTACCGTAAAGATATTTTTCATGCGAGTGGTCCCGGCGGGCAACATGTTAATAAAACCGCATCAGCGGTACGGTTGACACACTTTGAAACAGGTATCGTCGTATCGATGCAGGATGAAACAAGTCAGCATAAAAACTTGGCCAAAGCACTTCGCATACTACAGGCACGAGTATACGAGTTATTTCGTCTGCAGGAGCATGAAAAGCGGGCGAGCGAACGGCAGTCCCTTATCGGCTCAGGGGATCGCAGTCAACGTATTCGTACCTATAACTTTGCTGAAAACCGTGTGACAGATCATCGTATTAATGCCACGCTCTATAAGCTCGATCAGATTCTCGCGGGTAATCTGCAAATGTTGACCGACTTGTTGATTGATCATGATCGCAATCAACTACGAGAATCTATGGGTGCCTTAGATGACTGATCAAGGTAATCAGGCAAACCAAGGAGGTCAAGAAACACAATGGACCGTGCTGGCCTTGTTAGATTGGACCAAAGATTACCTCGAGAAAAACGACTCACAGTCACCACGTCTCGATGCCGAAATACTGCTCGGCCATAGCATGAATTGCGAGCGAATCATGTTGTACACACGCTTCGATGAGATTGTTAGCGAAGCTGATCGGTTGCAATTTCGTGAATTGGTAAAACAACGTGCTAGTGGCTGCCCCGTTGCATACCTTGTTGGTTTCAAAGAGTTTTATTCACTTCGATTTGATGTCTCTGAACATGTCTTGATTCCTAGACCGGAAACGGAATTTGTTGTTATTGCAGTACTTGATATTGTGAAGGAACATTTCAACTCCGATACCAACGGACAATCCTTACCATGTCATGTTGTTGATGTTGGTACTGGCAGCGGAGCCATTGCTATTACATTGGCTACAGAATTGTCACTGATTCAAGTGACTGCCGTGGATCTCTCGACGGCTGCATTGGAAGTCGCCCGAAAAAACGCTACCGGTCATGAAGTTAATGATCGAATTGAATTCATTGAGCAGGATTTGTTGGAGGGGGCGAGTGACACCAAGTTTGATATTGTCGTCAGTAATCCACCTTATGTTACCAGCGAAGAATACGAGGCCTTAAGTCGAAATGTGCGCGAGTATGAGCCGCAATTGGCATTAGAATCTGGGCCGACTGGGATGGAATGTTATCAAAGACTAGTACCCCAAGCGGCAGCTCGACTCAACGACGGAGGATGGCTTGTATTGGAAACCAGTCCGATGTTGATGGAACAGCTGAAAACTCTGGTTTCCGAAACTGGGTTTGGCGAGATTGCGACAGTGGCGGATCTAGCCGGTCATCAAAGAATTCTCACAGCTCGAATCCACAGCTAGCGTTCTTGGGCCATTTGATGAAACAGATCATAGCGAGCTTTCATTTCGCTAATACTGTCATTGCCAAACTTTTCACAGAAGGCCACCGCGACTTCAAAGGCCACGACGTTTTCGATGATAATCGCCGCAGCGGAAACCGCACACACATCGGACCGTTCATAGCTAGCGGTATCAGCTTGCTTAGTGTCCAGATTGATGCTCTCCAGTGGCTGTCGTAACGTACTGATCGGTTTCTTGGCCGCTCGTACCACCAAGCTTTGACCGTTGGTCATACCCGCTTCTAGGCCACCTGCGTTGTTAGTGGGCCGTTGGAATCCGAGGCTCGGAGTATCTTTTTTATCAGCATCGTAAGTGATTGGGTCGTGGACTCGGGAACCGGGACGACGTGCGGCTTCGAATCCGAGTCCGATTTCTACGCCTTTGATGGCTTGCACGGCCATAACCGCTTGGGCGATGCGGCCATCTAGTTTGCGATCCCATTGTGCGTGCGTGCCGAGTCCAAAAGGCAATCCTGTAATGTGTACTTCGAGTATTCCGCCCAGCGTATCGCCCTGCTCTCCGGCTTGGTCGATTAATTGTTTGATTTCAGGGTCTTGCTCGGGGTTCAACGAATATACTTCGCTTTGTTCGCGCAGTGTTCGCCACTGTTGAATATCACCCGCTTGCCGCTGGATCGGTTGTCCTCCTAGCTCGTCAACAAAGCCAATGCACTCGATTTGGAACTCTGCTAAGATTTGTTTTGCAAGTGCTCCAGCAGCCACTCGAACGGCCGTTTCCCGCGCGCTGGAGCGTTCTAGTACATTTCGAATGGAGCCGAGGAACTTCACGGCTCCTGTTAAATCGCCATGGCCCGGTCGGGGTCGTTCAAGTTCTTTGAGTTTCTCGAGTTTGTAGTCACGATTGATAACTTGTAGCGTAACGGGACTCCCCATGGAAACATTTTTCCAGACACCCGTAAGTAACTCGACCTGGTCGGTTTCAATTTTTTGTCGTCCACCGCGTCCGTAACCACCTTGCCGCATCCGTAAGTCGTAATCGATCGCATCGGTGTCGATTTCAATTCCAGCAGGAAACCCATCTACGACTGCTAATAATGTCTTGCCGTGAGATTCTCCGGCTGTCCAGTAACGCAACATGCTATTCTATTCTTTTCTAGGGCGTATTGAGTGAATCAATAAGGGCGATCATAAGTGCAATACGATTAATGCACTTGCAGCTTTCCATACAGTTTAACTAGCGTAGTAAATACCGGATAGGTCGTTTAAAGTAGGCGAGCAGGTGAAACAGTAGGCGTTTGTTGGTTTGACATTAAGATTGAAAAGAGGAAGTGGCAGTTCATTGAAAGAGTTTTTAGCTAAGCGTTGGTTTCTGTTGTCTTTAGTTGTGGTGTTTACACTGGGATTAAGTTTTCATGAACAATGCGCAAGTTGGGCTAAGCAAACACAGTTTCAATATGCCGTCGTGTTTACCGTTTTGTTTTTGATGGCTGTGTCGTTGAGTCTAAAAGCTCTCAGCTCAGGTATTCGCCGCCCCCGTGGGACGCTGCTGGCCGTCGTCATGAACTATGGTGTGTTGCCACTGATCTTGTGGGCGGTGACATGTTTGATTGGGAATCCTGAGTTTAAGGGGTTGAGAGATGGATTGCTGGTGATTGCCGTAACTCCCTGCACCTTAGTATCCGCTGCGGTTTGGACTCGGAGAGCGGGAGGCAACGACAGTATCGCTATCATGGTTACACTTGTCACCAACCTACTTTGTTTTGTGATTGCGCCATTATGGATACTATTGTTTTTTGGCGCGGATGTTGAGTTTAAAACAACTTTTAGTGAGATGGTGTTAAAACTGGGGCTGCTTGTTGTATTGCCCATGGTGCTGGCGCAGTTGACTAGGACGCATCGACGATGGGCAAATTGGGCCACAGAAAATAAATCAAAATTGGGAATCGCAGCACAATGCGGTATTTTGGTGATGGTGTTTCTGGGTGCAATAAAAGTTGGGCCTCATATGGTGGGAGAAAATGCAGTACATGGAATTACCTTAATTGGAATCGCTTTGGCCGTGATATTGTTCGTGCATATCGTTGTCTTTTGGTTGGGTATCGCAAGCGGCGGGTGGCTTAAACTCTCGCGAGAAGATGCTGTGGCTGTCGGATTCGCTGGCAGTCAGAAAACGTTGATGATTGGCTTATTGATTTGCTTTGAACTAAACTTTCTGGTCATTCCCATTGTGCTGTATCATGCTTCCCAGTTGATCGTTGATACATTGTTCGCCGATTATTTGAAGACCAAGAACGACCGCCAATTGCATTGTTATTGAGTTGTTGAGTTGAAATCTGCTATCTTACTTCAACAAATAGTGTCTTTTTGATTTGGATTGTTTCTCGGATGAAGCATCGAACCCAACGTTGGTTGAATCGTCTCCTGTTCTGCAGTTGTGTGTTCGTCCCGACATTGCTGATCGGCGGAACGATGCTGTTGCGACATAGCGAAGCGGGCCAACAACTGATGGTGTCATGGTGGACAGACTCGTTGGAAATCGCAATCGATAGTAAGGTAGAAATAGGGCGAGTTTATTTCATCAGTCCTGGTTGCTATGTGTTAGAAGACGTATTGCTGACTGACCGTGAAACAGGGCACAATATTTTGCAATGCGATCACCTGCGAATAACTCGTACACAAGACCAATGGGAACTGAATCTGCATTTTGCACAAACGCAATATCATGATATCCACAATTGGCTGCAGTGGTGGAACGGCCACGTCCTGCCGATTAGTGAGGGGGAAAACACGACGGTAAAGATTCAGTCGTTAACGTTTGCCAAACAGACTGAACCACCCATCGTAAATTTTGTCGCTCAGATTATCCCAGGCAGTCCATCTTCGAATGTATTGCTTAATTTTGGCAATGACTTAACGAAGCCTATCGTGATTGAAATAAAACGGTTTCATGAGTTTCCCGTCAACACAAAGATATTGTTAGAAACTAACGGCCATGCTGTTGCTACCAAACTGTTAGGCGAATTATTGCCCCATGAATTTAGTTTAGGTGAATCGGCAACGTTTGTAGGGGTACTTGCTCTAGACACAGTTGTGGACCCGCAGCAGGTTAAGCAATTCGATTTGCAAGGAACACTGCACAATGTTGAATTGCAATCGCTTTTGGGGGGTGGTTTGGATGCGTCTCCATTGAGGGGTCGCGTAACCGTTGAGATATCCCGCGCTATATTTAAAAATAATCGCTGGCTGCAACTCCACGGCACTCTGCAAGGTCGCACTGGGCAGGTGTCACGTGCATGGCTACCGACGGCCGCTCGACAACTACAGCTACGTTGGCTTGGTGACTTACAACAGCCCCAGATCCCTGTTCAATCGATGTACTGTGCATTCAGTTGGAATCAGTCGAGTTTGTCATTGCGGGGCGAACCAGAGGGTGAGCAGGCGGGTGCCATTCTGCGACACGCCAACGGGATTATCCTCGCCGAAAATCCCCAAGTCCTGCAAGCGTCAGTGTTAAATGAAGTGTTGGCACGCTAAGAATTGAGCTAGAAAACGTAGCTCGTTTTTTCGTTATTAAGCGGAAATACCTGCTTTGTAGCGAACCCAGGCGACAAACAAAAACACCCAGTTTAAGCTGACGATTAATACGACGCCACCGATTGCACTTTCGGCGTTGTTGCCGGCTCCGTAGGAGTGCAATCCGACTGAACCGGTATCCGAGAGCATAGGTAATCCAAAGTTAACGCCAACCCAGCTCATCATGATCATGGTAAATCCGAAAATAGTAGCAGCGACCATGCCAAAGTTGTTGAGCCAACCTGCCTGACGAGCATGTAAGAATGCCAAGTAAATGAGCAGCGAAATTAGAGCCCAGACTTCCTTAGGATCCCAACCCCAGAAGCGTCCCCAAGACACATCAGCCCACAGTCCGCCGAGGATCGTCCCGGTCGCTAATAACAGCACGGCGACTTGAATACACCGATAACAGTAGTTGGCGAGGGCAGCGCATTGTTCTGGCGGTCGAATGGTTGAACTGGTCTCACCAGACTTTTCGCTCGCAAGAATTTCAGCGGGCACGTCGGCTGCTGCCGCGGGACGGTACTTGCCAAAGATGTAATAACACAAGGCGATATTGCCGAGGCCCAATGCCAACCCCCCTGCTCCGTAACTGGCAACGATCGTCAGCACATGAATCGTGAGCCAGAAGTTCGATCGTAGCACTGGTTGCAGCGGTGAAAAATTATCGCTAATAATTTGATCTGCTGCTGGTAAATTGTTTCCGAGTAACAATACGAGCCCACCAACACCGGCCATGACTGTCCCGCCGATACCAAAGAACCGGCGTTTATGCATTTCCTTAAACGCTGCCTGAGAGGCTGCCGCATTACCACGACGCTGCAGGAAGTCGCTGACGATAAAAATTGGACTGATGGCTGTTGCGAGTAGGAATCGCGGGATGATCCATAAGATCAAGAGGAGCACAAAGGTGCCGATAGCCCAGACTCCGACCTTGTTCAATGAAGTCCAATCGTCTGGCTGCAATGTAAAATAACTCGTTCCACCGTCGCCGTAGGTGGTTATTGTGAGGAAGTAAAACAGCCACAGAATTAAGGCAATACGAAACGCGGTGTTGAGATACCCAAGTTTCTGCCAGGTGTTTTTTGCCAGGCGATCGGATTGGATTTTGGTAAGTTCACGAGCTTCGTTTAAAAAACGGATATTTTTCAAAAACGGTGCTGCCGTTGAACGCCACGCATCCCTGAGGCCCTGGTTAATTACCGGTTGTATCAAGAACCACGCGGCAAGTAGCGAAACAATAAACGGCACGAACACGATCGTTTCGTACATATTTGTAACGGGAGCCCAGTTCGTAATGGCAATCCGCAAGTAGAACCCATAGATGGTCC
>CAWVZW010000033.1:0-36668 GCA_963934735.1 uncultured Planctomycetaceae bacterium | reverse complement strand
GTTTGTGGATCCGTTCTTTCCAAAGCTTCATCAAACTCCATCAAACTCCATCAAACTCCATCAAACTCCATCAAACTCCATCAAATAGGCCAGCGACAAATTCGTCGACTTTAAAGACCGCCAAATCTTCCGGTTGTTCGCCTTGGCCGACGAACAGCACGGGAATGGAAAACTCTTGGCGGATGGGAATGATGACACCCCCTTTGGCAGTGCCGTCAAGTTTGGACAGGATGATTCCTGTGCAGTTCGCAGCTTCGGAAAATCCGCGAGCTTGGCTGATGCCATTTTGTCCAGCGGTTGCGTCGAGGACCAGAAACACTTCGTGAGGTGCTGCTGGGATCTGATTCTGTATGACACGGAATATTTTTTCTAACTGTTTCATTAAGTTTGTTTGAGTTTGTAAGCGACCCGCGGTGTCGATAATGCAAACATCAACATCTTTTTCTATTGCTTGGGCAACCGATCGATGTGCTACAGCAGCAGGATCGCCGCCTTGGTCGCCTTTGACGATGTCGACACCAAGTCGTTCAGCCCAGATCGTGAGCTGCTGGACCGCTGCTGCTCGAAATGTATCCGCCGCTCCGAGTAAAACGCTTTTACCTTCCGCTTGAAAGTGATGAGCTAATTTTGCGATCGATGTTGTTTTGCCGGATCCATTGACGCCCACGACTAAAATAATAGAGGGACCTGATTGAGCAAAACGGACAGGTTGCGTGGGTTGAGTCAATAGTTCGGTTAATTCGTCACGGATGATATTCAGGACATCTTCAAATTCGATGACACGTCCTTGGAATTGCGATTCAATGCTAGATTTGATTTTTCCCGCAGGACCTCCGCCCATGTCTGTTTTGACCAAAATGGCAAAGAGCCGTGTTAGGAATTCATCGTCGACAAGTTGGCCGTCGGTTTTGAATAAATCACGGATGTCCGTTTTGAGTACATCACGAGTTTTCTTTAGACCACTTTGTAAGCGTTGCCACAGGTTGCCTCGATCGTCATCTGGTTGCTCAGTAGATACTTCGTCAGGGGAATTAGATTCATCACCTTTATTTTCAATGTCACTTGCAGGTGGTATCTGCTGGGCATTTCCCCCGTTTTCACTCGGTGAGGTCGTGTTGGACTTTTTGAATCGTTTAAAGATTCCCATTGGATTGGGTGTCCTCGGTTCAGGGTCTTGGAGGTGGTGTGATAGATGAGTCGGTAAGCTGCGTTTTTAAATATTTCAACGTAACACGCGATGCCTTATTGCCCCACGCATTTGCTCGGGTAAAAGTGGAGGCCGGATGCTGATTATCAATTTATCGGTTAATGAGTGGTTGGAAAAGGGAGTCTATTTTTAAGCATCACCGAAAAAGGGTGACTGCGGCGGTTCGATGGATGAATTCACATGCATCTTATTACTTATAAATCAACGCAGATCCAACAGATTTCGCGGGAAGTGGTAAACGGCATAATCGTTATATTTGACAAAGTTTAAAGCGCGATAACGGCTAGAGTGTTGCAATCCGGATAGATTAACAAAAATCCAATTCCTGCTGTAATTACGGCTCGAACTTCTGTTTTTGCGATGAATATAGGTAGTGACTCGTTCCGAATTTGACTTTGTGACGGATTACATGCGCAAAGTGTATAGCGCAAGCGACAAAACGTGTTTAGACGTTTTGCCGTCGGAAAAGTAGGTTAGTGCCCTTTCCAAAAAGAGGGCAAGAATAAGGCACCTTATTCACTGGACTTTTCCTTACCTAAATAATTTTACGGAGGAATGTAGGAAATGAAACGCAAACAAATAATATTGCTCGCAGCTTTTGCAGTCTCAATTTTTGGTGGATCAGTAGCCGCTGAAGAATTGCAACAGCCTGTTTTCAGCCCAATCACATATACGCTCGCCGATGATGCTGCAGTATCGCCATCTGATGGTGGCGTTTGGAGTCTCTTCGATCGCGATGGCGAAGGAATAGAAGTTAACGGTTGGACTCAATTTGGTTACCACGATCGTAGTACAGAATTGTTTAATACTAATCCTAAGCAAGGCACGCTTCACCAAGTTTGGTTTGAATTTAACAAAGCTTCTGATGCCGATGCTGAAGGCCTTGGTATTGGATACCACTTTGACTTAATGTACGGTGCAGACGCTAATAACACCAACTCCTTTAATCAAACAACTGGCTGGGACGCAGGAATTTCTGATGCAGATGACGCTTTTGGTTGGGCTATGCCTCAAATGTATGTTGAAGGTCACGTTGGTGATTGGACCGTCATGGTTGGTAAGTTTTACACAATCGTTGGTTACGAAGTAGTTCAAGCTCCAGGAAACTTCTTCTATAGTCACGCTAAGACGATGAACAACAGTGAGCCTCGTACTCACACTGGTTTGCTCGCAAGCAAGACTACTGAAGCGGGCGTCGACCTGTCTTTTGGTTACTCTTCAGGTTGGGATACTGGTTTCCAGAGTCATGGAAGCAACGGTATTATTGGTCTTGGAAAATCGATTAGCGGTCTCTCTCTTAACTATGTAACGACTTTCGGTGACATCAGTGATACTGAAAATGGCTACACTCACAGTGTTGTTATGCAGGTTAATCTTGGCGAAAAAATGGACTACGTATTCCAATCAGATTATGTAGACACCACAACTCGCTATGAAATTGGTGTTAACCAATACTTGTTCTACACAGTTTCAGATGACGTCACGCTTGGTGCTCGTTTGGAATGGTGGAGAGACGGAAACAACTTGGGTACGGACAGCGAATACTCGTTCACTTCGGGTATTAACTACCGACCTCAAACTCGTTTCGACTTGACCCTTCGTCCAGAAGTTCGAATTGATTGGGATGAAACAAGTACCAACACCGATGTTACTTTCGGTATGGATGCAATCCTGACTTACTAAGCTACTAGCTAGTAAACCTCATAGGGTTTCAAAAAAATGCAAAGAAGCGTCTGCTCAGAAATGGGCAGACGTTTTTTTTTGATTACAAAACGGCAGGTTAAGCGCAGATCGGAGATCAAGGCAATTAAAAATTAACTAAAAACTGCCAGCCTCAGCGCGGTCACCTGTTATTTCTTACGTGACGGCATACAATAGTCACAGGATTAGTATTACCCGTGGTGTGATACGAGAGATAATCCAAAAATCGTTTTTGTTTCGAGAAGGCGCCCAGGATGAAACTGATTATTGCGATCATTCAACCAAGTCATTTAGAGGACGTAAAGGTAGCTTTAACGGCCGTCGAGGTTTCACGGCTAACCGTTATGGATTGCCAAGGATTTGGACGTCAGAAGGGTCAGTCAGAGACGTATCGCGGTCATGACTTGGCAGTCAATTTGATACGCAAAGTACAATTGCAGATTGCTGTAAACGATGAGTTTGTCGAAGCGACGATTACAGCGGTTCTACAGGGTGGCCGCACTGGGGAAGCCGGTGAAATAGGCGACGGTAAAGTATTTGTGTTGCCGATGGAAGATTGTATCCGCATCCGCACCGGTGAACGTGGTCCTGAGGCTATATAAAGATTGCGTGGTATAGGCTTACGTTAATTATTTCCGCGGATTGTATAGTTCGGCAAGAGTTTGCTCACGAACAATTTCCGGCAACGGTCGTGAAAATTCCCGCGGTCGCATGCCGCCCTGATCATTTCCGATTTCTGGCAACGCGTAGGGGTCAAACAACGCTGCCCGATATTGCTGTTGTCTAATATCACCTCGAGGCCCCGTTATTTGCTGTTGGACGTGGCGACAACCGCAGAGTAGCGTGCTGGCGAGGAGGGCCCAAGTCAACTTGATAATGGTGGGTTTTTGGTGCATAAGTTCCAACGATCTTGTTTGGCGGTCGTAGAAGTATACGAATCTTGCGCAAAAGAAGGAATACAAATCCAATCACGAATTGATACGTATGTCATTTGCTAGTGAGTGATTTGGCATATTGGCTATTATGAGGGCACCTGTTATAATTCAGGTGTTGAGCTAATTGCTTGATAGAGCTGGTGCGGCAGTTTCCAACCGTATGCTAAATTTGTAGCCTTTTCACAACTGTGAAGTTCTGGATTGGCTGTCTTTACTCAGAATTCCTTAGGGTGTCATTGCGTCGCTTTGATTCATGACGTTTCAGCAGACACCCCGACCACACATTTATTGCGGTAAATATTATGGCAAAGAACCCCAAGGAAGACTTGTTCTCCGAATCCACGATGTCATTCGGCGATCACTTAGAAGAATTGCGCCAATGTCTGTTTCGCGGGATGATTGGTTTACTGATCGGCGTCGGAGTTGGAATCTTTGTGGCCAAAGATATTGTGAAAGAGATTCAAGTGCCACTGAAGGATGCGTTGCGTGAATATTATCAGCAGCGGTCATTTGATTTAGTTCGAACGGATGGCTTTAGGCACGCGGAAACCGCTGGAATGATTGAGGACGAGGGTTATTCCGCCGATACGATGGAAATTGAAATTGACCAGTTGTTCATCAACTTGCGTCAATCCATGCCTCAGATGTTCGAGGCGTTGCAATATAAAAGCTATATGTTTGTAGAACAGGATTTTCTAATTGAGGATGGTGGTATATCTAATCACCGATTGTTTTTCCAACATATACACTCGAACGCTAAGCAAGATTGGGCGATATATTTATTGGGACTATTATCGGAGCAACAACGCGAGACGTTTGACCAGCTAGCACAACCGCCGCCCGACGGTGCTGTTAGCGGACTAGCTGATGGTGCTGTGGAGTTGCTCAATGTATGGGCTGAAGAACCGGAACTTTTCAAAAACCCATCTTTGCGAGAATTGGTGCGAAAGAAAGTTGAGCAGAAGACGTCGAGTTGGATGGATTTAGGCTTAGAGAATGCTGATGAAAATGCGATTGACGTAGGAGCCGTGTTTGCTGATTTGGATCAGCAAATCCAAGACAAGTCCACAGATGTTGCTCGCCAGGATGAGAAACGCCGAGTTAACAAGTTTATTATGACCAATGCGTTTAGCGATTTTCTACGTTCCGCTCGACCTGTAACTATTACAGTACCGGTGTGGGAAAAAGTGGACGTAAGAGTGCAGACTCTTAACGCTCACGAGGGATTTATGATTTGGATCAAGGCGGCATTCATTGGTGGAATTATTCTTTCGAGCCCGTGGATTTTCTATCAGATTTGGCAGTTCATTGCGGCTGGGTTGTATCCACACGAACGGAAATACGTATACATTTACTTGCCGTTTAGCTTATTGTTGTTTTTTGGCGGTGCGGCCATGGCATTTTTCGTGGTGATGGAACCGGTATTGGATTTCCTATTCAGCTACAACCGCATGATGGAGATCGACCCCGACCCGCGTATTAGTGAGTGGTTAGGGTTTGTGATGTTCTTGCCGCTCGGTTTTGGTATTGCCTTTCAGTTACCGTTGGCGATGCTGATGCTACAACGGATTGGGATGTTTACGATCGAGGCCTACTTGGCAAAGTGGAGAGTCGCGGTCTTAGTCATCTTTATTGCATCGATGTTTTTGACGCCTGCTGATCCCGTGAGTATGTTAATGCTCGCCGGTCCACTGACAATTCTTTACTTCTTCGGAATTGCACTCTGTAGATTTATGCCTCGCAACCGTAATCCTTATGCGGATGGTTATGATCCAGCTTAATTTATCGACCCTTTAAAAATGACACCGCAATTCGCCGAACCTACAGGCAATATATAAATCCAGCGTGATTAGAAAATTATCCATGGCACCCGTAAAAAAGAAAAATAGTTCAACGAGCAAGCGTCAGCCCAAGCAGGCTTCCGTTCGGCCTCGACCTACAAGTACTCGCAAAAATACCCCAAGTTCCTCATCTGGAGATACTCGGAAATTGGCCGCTGGTGGTAGCGAAGTTCGGCTGCAAAAGGTACTTGCCGCCGCCGGACTAGGAAGTCGTCGCAGTTGTGAAGAGTTGATATCCGAAGGTCGGGTCGAAGTGGATCGCCAAGTGATCAAAAAGTTGGGCACCAAGGTCAATCCGGATGAACAAGAAATCAAAGTGGACGGGCAACAAATTGCTCGCCCCACACTGCGGTACTATATTCTCAACAAACCTGCCGGTGTATTGTGCACGAACAATGATCCCGCGGGTCGAGTAAGAGTGTTGGATTTAATTGGCGATGCGAATCATCTTTTTACGATCGGTCGGTTAGACCGTTCAAGCGAAGGTTTGATTATTATTACCAATGACGGTGAACTAGCGAATCGAATTGCGCATCCAAGTTATGAGGTCAGCAAAGTTTATTTGGTTCGAGTTGCGGGCGATATGCGTCGCGCGGATTTGGCCGAGATCCGTGAAGGTGTGTATTTGTCAGATGGCAAAGCGCATGTCGAGTCGATTCGAATTAAATCGCATCGGAAAAAAACAACGGATTTAGAAATGGTCCTGAGTGAAGGTAAGAACCGCGAGATTCGGCGAGTTCTGGCTCGAGTCCGACACAAGGTGTTGATGCTTAAACGTGTTGCGATAGGTCCCATTCGTCTGGCTGATCTTCCAGAAGGTGCATATCGTGAACTGACTTATCGGGAAGTTTCAGCGCTGAAGAAGCTCACAAAAACCAAGTCGCGAAGTTCCGCTGGTGTCAAGAAGAAACGAACAACAAGAGTGCGTAAAGGAAGCTCATCAACACCTAAAACTGAATCGCGCACTTCCAAACCTCGAACATCAAGCAACGGGAATCGACAACGTGCGTCGACGGGTCGTGGACGCGGAGGCAAATCAAGTAAATCCGCCACCGGTCGAGGACGACGAAGGTAATCAATTTTATGAATTCTAATGCGGATAGCAGTACGAAATCCAATCCTTTGCAGGCAGAGTTTTACGCGGACGGTGCGGCACAAGAAACCGTTGTCGTCGTTGAAAATGTCGAGGTGGCTCAGGGGACGTGGAGGTTGCGATTGCGTTGCCCAGCGATTGCCGCGGCAGCACAGCCGGGTCAGTTTATTATGCTGCGATTAGCCGATCGCGATGACCCATTAATAGGTCGTCCCCTTGCGGTTTACAATTTGCACCAAGACGAATCTGGAAACTGGTCGGATATTGATGTGGTCTATTTGGTGAAGGGGAATTTAACGACTCGCCTCGTCAACGCCAAGCAAGGGCAGGAGCTAGTAGTTTGGGGGCCATTAGGAAACGGATTCCGTCCAATCGAGACGAGGCACTTGATCATGGTGGCCGGTGGTATTGGTCAAACGCCGTTTTTATGCTTGGCTCGTGAATACCTTGGTCTGCAAAAATTTGGACGTGAATGTCCACCTGCCCAACAGGTTACGTTTTGCTATGGTGCACGGAATGCTGAATTGTTGGCTGGAGTTGATGATTTTGAAAAAATCGGTGTGAACACGCAGATTTGTACGGATGATGGTTCCGCAGGTGCGCAGGGGTTGGTGACCGAAATGCTTGATCAAGTGTTGCAAACCGATACGAAAGTATACGGTAGCAATCAAGGCGCGCGAGTGGTCTGTTGTGGGCCTGATCCCATGATGGCGGCAGTTGCCAAGGTTGCCCTGCAATGGAGTGTACCGTGCCAAGTATCGCTAGAGACGCCCATGGCATGTGGTATTGGAATTTGCTTTAGTTGCGTCACGCGTTGCAAAGAATCTGACGGATCCTGGGACTACAAACGTACCTGCGTGGACGGTCCCGTATTTGATGCAGAGAAAATTGTCTGGGATTAGACTACGCTCACAAATCAACATTCGATAAATGTTCAAGGACGCCGTCTCTACGCGTCTTAGGCGATGCCTTTGGCCTTCTTAATCATCTTTTGAAGGCGAGATTTGGTGCGTGCGGCTTTGTTTTTATGAATCAGGCTCTTAGCACCAGCCTTATCGATTTTGATTTGCGCGTTGCGATATGCGTCATTGACAGTCGCTAATGCTGCATCGGCATCGCCATTCTCGGCAACGACAGTTTCGTAGGCCGCAGTTGCTTCTTGTACGCGGCGAATGTATGTTCGCAATTTCGAACGAGTCGCTCGGTTTGCATCGCGGCGTGAGTGGTTTTGACGAAGTCGTTTTCCTGCACTTGCTGAATTTGGCATATTTCTCCAACTGGGCTAACTGGCGTTCTTAGACCAGGGTCTCTAAATGTACTTAACTATGTGGTTCTAAAATGATTCTAAATGTTTTATCGATTGTCGATGTGTTTTGGTTTTTGTCGAAACATCATTTATCGACTAAAACTTGCGTTTTGTCTAGGCGCTGAATCGCTCAGGCATCTATAGATAACGAGGTTTTTTTAGCGATCGTGGCACATTGTTGGGTGATTTGAGGTAAATCCATCGCTTGGGCCAATAGTTTGGATCTTTTTAGTAGTCTTAGCCCTATTTGTTCGTGTTGTAGGGTCGGGATATCAACTAATTCCGGATCACTTTGTTGTATGTCCTCAAGGGATTTTTCGAAGATATTCAGTGCGTTTTTAAATGATTCGACTGCTTTGTCAAACTGGCGTAATCGTTGTTGTGTTTCACCTTGCCCTAGCAAAGCGATAACCGACCATTGCGGCGTGAGTTGACTGAGATCGATGTTATCGAAAACTGTTAACGCCTCGTAGGAATTGTCTGCTTCCGATAGACACCAAGCGAGGCGCACGAAGTTATTCGTTTCGTTTGGGAATGTTGTACAACGTGCTTGATAATATTCCGTGCGCACGCGTATCAATTCATCCGTTAAATCGTCCATAAGCCACGGGGCCACGAAACTCGTAGAAGCTTGACTCGCTTGCTCATAAAAACTGATCCTGCTTTCAGCCTGCTGTTTACGTAGATGTAAACTTAATTGCTCCCACTCGACACTCTTGCCTAATGCTTGATTGGCTAATTGGCAGCACTCCAGTGCACGTGAGAACAATTGATTGTCTTGGTAAAGTTTGCACAGTTGGCGCCAAGCCTTCTCATCTTGAGGTTCTTGGGATAATTGCTTATCCAATTGGTCAACGGTTGCTGCAAGTTCTAGGGAGGGTAGGGTTGCTTGAATTTCAACTGGCAGTGCCTGTTCGAGTTGTTGCAATTGGCCACGTGTAAATGTGTTTAGAGTGTGCAACTGTAACCAATGTTCTTTGGCATCATCAAATTGCCCAGTCGCCAAATAGTTATTCATGATTTGAATATGTGTCCCTTGGCAGCCAGAATCGTACTTCAAGGCAAATTGGCAATATGCTCGGGCACAGTCCGGAGCATCTGTCGTTTGGCAAGCTGTCGCCAGAAGCGTCAATAGGTGCGCATGTTGCGGATTATGATAAATGGCTTTGGGAGCACGGTCAAAGACTGCTTGCCAATCCTCAGCTTCGACAAGTTGTTCGATTTCCAGTACGAGCTTACGATTTTTCCGTCGCTCGAACCAATTGAAGTGGAGAAAGTTTGCGGCAACGGCTATTTCAATTGTTTGTAGATATTCATAGCAGTAGACGGCGGCCTGTGGATCCGCTTTCATACACTGGGCCAACCCAGCGAGAGTTTGTTGATAATTCGGCGGGGAGTGCTGCAGCCACTCGAGTGCTTTTTCGAATAGGTGTTGCAGCGATTGACGTTCACCACGCGACAAGCCTGCTTGATAATCAGCTTGGTTTGTTAGCGGATGCCTTGCAGATTTAGTGGGTGCAGGTTCCAATCGAAAATATCCTGATCAATTTTAGAATAGTTGGTGTGTAGTAAAAAAGTTGCGTTGCAAGCCAAATGGTTCAGGGGTAAATTTCTGGGGTGCTTAAAGCAGGTTCACAGCGGTTACTATGACTCAGGATACAACATTGCCCGGTTTTGTCTATCTCGTAGGCGCTGGTCCCGGCGATCCCAGTTACATCACGTTACGAGCAGCTAAATGTCTCGAGCAGGCGGACGTGGTGCTCTATGATTTCCTGGCCAATCCGTTAATTTTACAGCATGTACGTCCTGATGCGAGACGGATTTGTCTTGGTCGCCACGGAATTGGCAAACTCTGGACACAACAGGAAATCAACGATGAATTGGTGAGGTTAGCCCAACAGGGGTTAAAGATTGTCAGGCTTAAGGGCGGGGATCCAGCGATCTTTGCCCGCTGTGCCGAAGAGACCCATGCTTTAGCCTTGCATAACATTGATTACGAGGTCGTGCCTGGAATCACAGCGGCAATGGCCGCTGGTAGTTGCGTCGGTGTCCCGCTGACGCACAGAGATAGTGCCTCGGCGGTTGCTTTCGTAACCGGTAGTGAGCAAACTGGCAAAGAATCATCTTCACTGGATTTTCAAGCGTTGGCGAAGTTCCCTGGGACATTAGTGTTTTACATGGGCGTCACGACAGCCAAGTTATGGACCAATGACCTTATAACAAACGGTAAGTCGCCGGATACGCCTGTGATGATTGTGCGGCGGATTAGCTGTGCGGATCAGTTTTCGGTAAAATGTACACTCTCAGAAGTTCAAGAATATTTTACGGGGACCCAACGCATTCGCCCGCCAGCGATTGTAATTGTAGGTGAGGTAGCAGGAGCGACCGACATGAATTCATGGTTTGAACAGCGGCTATTATTTGGCCAACGAATCTTAGTTACTCGTAGCGCTGAACAAGCTCAAGAGTTTACGGCGAAGTTGACGGAGTTAGGCGCTGACGTGCTAGTCCAACCCGCGATTGAGATCAGTCCGCCGGAATCCTATGAAGAAGTGGATCAAATAATCCACAGGCTCGCGGATTTTGACTGGATTGTCTTTTCAAGTCGCAATGGCGTTCAATATTTTCTGGATCGATTGGCTACGCTGGAGTTGGACGCTCGGCAGTTTGCCGGCGTTAAGATCGCCGCGATGGGGCCAGGTACTGCGGCGGCACTAAAACAACGACACTTGAAGTGTGATTTAATACCTGCCGAGTATCGCGCGGAATCATTAGCGGAGTCATTACGTGACGAGGCTACTGGCAGCTCTGTGTTATTGGTTCGTGCCAGCCGAGGTCGTGATACTTTAGGTGAGATGTTGAAAAGCGATGGAGCGGAAGTCACTCAAGTCGTTGCCTATGTGAGCCGTGATGTCACTGAGATTGACCCCGCTGTTGCTGCTGCACTTGCCGCAGGGGAAATTGATTGGATTACTGTTACGAGCTCTGCGATTGGTCGAAGCCTAGTTGCCTTGCTTGGGTCCGCGATAAGCCAAGCCAAAGTCGCTAGTATTAGTCCTATTACCAGTGGTGCTTTGAGTGCCTTAGACGTGACGGTCGATGCAGAAGCTCAAGAACATTCACTCGACGGACTTATTTCAGCGATCACCGCAGGCTTGTAGTAATCCAATTGAAGACGTCTTTTCTATCATTAAAAGCAATTGTTGGTTAGAATGATTGAAAGACAGTACGTTGAAAATTGCAATCCAACACGGAGCATGCATCAAAATGAAGAGTGGCCAATCAATTCAAACCGAGAGGTCGTTGATTAATCGCCGTCGTGCACTGCAGTCGCTCGCTGCGGCTTCATGTTTGCCTATCGCAGCACCTACAGTTATGCAGGCAGCTAACACTAAACCCGCTTGGAAGTTGTCGATCAAGAAGGGCTTAGATTGGGTAATGCGAACGCAATCATCGCTCGGTCACTGGACTGCTGGAAATTATCCTACAGCAATGACAGCTCTGGCAGGTACCGCTCTGATTTGTTCCGGTTCAACAACGACTCAAGGTCCTTATGCTCGCGGTATCCGTAAGTGTGTTGACTATATTACCACTAAAGCTCGTTCCAATGGTCTGATTGGCGACCCCTTGTCGGACAATCGTTATACCTATGGCCATGGGTTTTCGATGTTGTTTTTGTCACAAGTTATTGGTGAAGAAGAAGATCTAGAACGCCGTGAAGAATTGATGCAGATTTTAAAGAAAGCGGTTGAATTTAGCGCAAATGCCCAAACACCTTCTGGTGGTTGGGGTTACGTCAGTGCGAAAGATGGCAACAACTTTGACGAAGGTTCGACGACGATTACTCAAGTGCAAGGATTGCGCGGATGCCGCAACGCGGGGATCCCCGTTTCTTCAGAAGTCATCGACAAAGCCCGAAAATATATTTACACGTGTAAGAATCCAGATGGCGGTATCTCTTATAGTTCGCGAAACCGAGGATCTTCTCGTCCCGCGATTACTGCTGCGTCGCTCGCTTGCTTGTACAACGCTGGTGATTACGAAAGCGAGCATGTGCCGGCGATGTTGGCGTACACGAAAAAGAACTTATACAACATCTCCACTGGTGCTAGATCGTTTGGCCACTGGCATTACACATACTTGTATTATTCGCAAGTTGTTTACCGCCAAGGGAAAAAAGAATGGTTGCCATTTCGCGACCAGTTGTATGATCGCATTTCTAAAGAACAAACGGACAACGGTAGCTGGACTGGTAACATCGGCCCCATTTACGTCACGGCTTGTAATTTAATTATCATGCAAATCGACCAAGCTTATGTACCGATCTATCAGCGCTAGGCGGAACGCCTCACTCGATCACTCGATCATGAGTATCTTAGTGTTATCGCGGTTTTGATAGAGTCTATAGATCGCATCGCTATTGAGCGTACCGTTTTCGATGAGCAATTCTGAGCGTTGTTCTGCTTGGTGTCCCATTAATTTGATCCAGCGGCTCATCAATGATTGTTGATAGTTGATGCGTTTATCTGGCGGATCAATGAAGTCATAAGAAATGTCACCTAGTTGTAGTTCGGTAAAGCTAGGGATTCGATTAAGAGATTGCCATGTCACATAGCGAGTGGCGGAATAGTTGTCGTTAAGCAGTTGCAGCAAATATGGAAATCGCCACTGCATCGCCGAGGTTTTTTGAGTTGGTTCCCAACTCATGTGCCAAGCAGCGAGTGTGCGGTGGATCGCATTTCCTTGCATGATCCAGACAATTCCCGCCGCCGTGTTTTGATAGGTTGGCTCGAGTTTTACGGCAGCATGTCCATACCATTGTGTTAATGTGTCGGCCGTCCATTGCAGTGGTTTGTCGATGTGACAGAGATTACAGGCATTAGGTTTTTCGTTTTGTTTAACCTTTGTCACGCGGGGAATGTCGATCTTGTGGCTACGAATTCCCCCCATCAAGGCATAGGAGGTGTGTGGCATGTGACAGTTATAGCACAGACTAGCGGCGGTACCTTGTTGATGATGTGTATGAGATTCAAGCTGTTCTGTGTACTGTGGTTCCTGATGGCATTGAACGCAAGCATGATTGGATTCCATCTTTTTACCGAGCAGGTCATTTTGTTCTTGCATGGAGTGAATGCTATGGCAACTGAGGCATGTCATTTCACCGTTGAGATAACACTCAGATTTGGACATCCCTTGAAACTCGCGGCCGCCAATGCGAATGCTACCATCGTTCCAGTGCATGTTGTAATACAGCGTGTCTTTCTCAAGTGTTTCGTATTCGATTAATTTTAGGTGCTTTGCCAAATCACCGCCTGGTTTGAATCCGACACCGTCAGCGAGAAAGTTCTTTAGCGAATGTGCTTCAAACAAACTATGACATTGTGCACAGACTTGAGCCTGTTGTTCCTTGTCGAGTTTTGATGGATTAGTGATATAGGTTGGCGCAGTATCTACGGATAGGTGTGATTCGTACCGAGTTAGCGGATTCTGAAAGTGATCCACATGTTGTTTTCCGGGACCGTGACATGCTTCACAGGCAATACCTAAGTCAACCACTTTGGTGTCGAACGACAGAACCTTTTCACTAATAAGGGCGGGCCTCCCAGCGACACTGTGACACGCAATACAAGTGGGATTCCAGACAGTTGGCGGCCGACCAAGTGAAGGATCGACGATAAATGAATCTTCATAAGGGATCCATCTTTTGTCGGCAATCATATAGACCCACGGGAATAACGTGAGGGCATTGTTCTCGACATGTTGCAGATCGTCATTTCGCGCATCGGCTGGATTTTCAAGATCGGAGTTGGAGTGTTCAAGCGAAATCCAGAACATCTGCATCGCATGGGAACCGGTGACCATCACAATACGTTGGTCGCTCATCGGCGGGTTTGGGTGATCGCGAATTTTTACTGGATCTTGATTGAGCTCCCATTTGGGTTGAGGAGTTCTGACCCAATACTGTTCGCCTTGCATGAAGAGCTTGTACGTGGTCTGCCCTAGCTTTAGTTCGCGACCGTCAAAGTCAGCTTGAATCGCAACCGGTGAGGCAATTTGTGTCATTGTACGATGGTATGAGGCAAACCATGATTTGTGCTGTTCTTGGTGACAGCTGACACAGGTTTGTGCTCCGACATAATCGCCGTGATTGACAACTCGCGGCACAGCGTTTGAGAGTTGCATGTCAGGGGTTTTGTCACGCAACACAAAGCTCGTAATGCACCAGCTTAGTCCGAGCAGCGTGGTAATGACCCACCACCGATTAGGATTACCTCGCTTTTGATGGTTCAGCCATAAAGGCGTTAATCCGAACAGCACTAAAATTGTGACAACGGAGTATTCAAGCAGATGGTCCATAGCGAACTTTTATGGCAAATAGTAATGCAGTCGTGACTTGTTGTGGCTACAGCTTTGGAATGGGAATTGGCGGTACACCGGAAGGTATGCGTCGCGGTGGCGCTCGGTAAACGGGTACGAGTTGTAAACCGAAGCCCCGATCGATTTCTTGAGTCGCGCGTTCCGACCAAGGGGTTCCATCGTGCAGTTCAATGACCGTGTTAAATAGCTCAACGGCTCGTTCAATATACGGTTGGCTGACTTCTGCCGCAGATAGTTTGGATTGTCCAGTAATATCCCAACCGACAAGTCTGCGATTGGGAGGTTGCATCAACGGCACGGTTTTAGGATTGCGGATAAAGACTTCCAGTGCGGCGCCATACTCATAGACTCGCGCTTGATAAGCGATCAGTTGTGCATAGATCAAGTCATAGTTAGCTTGCCAGCGTGCGTTCAGTTCTGATTCACGTAGTTCGTAGCCGCTTTCGAGAGCTTTCTGGGCATTGGCGAGATAAATTAGATAGGTTTTTGCTTTTTGTTGCTCTTGCCGAGCTTGGCGCAAAAAAGTTGTTGCATCAGTGGAAAACCGCATCCGCAATTCAATAATTTCAGCGGTTTGTTCGTTGAGTGGATTGAGATCTAGGATGACTTGCCAGATGAAGGTTCGCAGCGGAGTTTCATCTCGTTTAGTAAATTGATATTGGCGGCTATTGAGGTCGGGCAAATAGGGTTTCATTGCTTTAAGTTTGTAACGTCGCTTATCTGCTTCGCCACGCACTAGATTCTTCTCAACCGTGGGCAACATAAAGAAGATCCCGCCCGATTCGCGTGCGATTCGACATTGTTCATACGGCCCGAAGCCACTGGAAAAGGCATCGGTGCGGCGGCGAAACCCGTTGGTTTGAAGTTGTTCCACAAAGGCCGTTTCGGGTCCGCGGTCGACCTTCAACCAATGTATGGCACCGGTTTGTGGATGCTGCCATCGCATGTATGCGTGGGGATATCCGAAAACGGCTTCACGGCCCAAAAAATATGTGCGGCACTTAGCAACTTTCGCTGCTTGCACTGCGCTTTCTAAAAACTGAACATTGTTTTCCGGATTGCCACTTTCATCACTGACAACGATTAAAGCCATTTGACGTTGACCGCGCGAGGTATAGCTCGTGTGATCATTGACCGCACGAACGATTGCTGGGCAGATTAGTTCAGCACCCGAGGGGTCGATGGGCACGTCATTAATAGCTGCTTTGATGAGTTCGAGATTCGATGTTGGATTTCGTGTGTGTCGAATATAGCCGGACCCAAAACTCGTGACGGCGGTGAGCAAGTGGTCGCCAGCAGCGTTGTCGGCTAGTCCTAATTCGATATAGACTTGATTGATCCGTTCGCGGATTTCTTTTTGATCATTTCGCATGCTTACGGATTGATCAAAGACCCAGACGACGAGGACGTCACTTTCTTCGAGCATAAAGATGAGTTCTTGGGTAATGCGATCCATTGCTTGCTGGATATTGTCAACGACTTCGCGAGGGTCGCCATAGGATCCCAGAGGGATGGTTGTTAGTAACGATTCAGAAACGCTCGCCGGTAGTTTGATTTCCGAGGCGGCCATTTCCGTTGGTTCAACTTCACTGTCGCTAACTTCGGCATCGAATTGAGCTTCCGAGAAGACGGCGGCTCCGATAGCCGTGGGGATTCCCGCAGTCGGTGCCGTGGTGGGGTCGGTATTGATTTCTTCTGACGGGGTCATGTCTTCTTCAAGTTCGACGGTGACCATTTCTTCTTCGAGGACGATTTCTTCTTCAGGGGTATTGAGGACGACCATTTCGAGTGATTCAAGGATCTCGGGCGTCATGGTAAGGATGCCCAGAGCGATTAAAATCAACGTGTGGACGAAAGTGGAAATGCCGAGAGCGCCGACGTTTTGTAGAACTTGCCTTAGTGTTTTGCGGCTGTGGATTTGTGCGTTGGTTAAAACTTCCTGCGGCGCAGATTCGGTTTCGACCTGGGAAGTTTCGGGTTGCAATTCTGTAGATTCTGATTGCAAATGAGCGGGTATCAAGTTGTTGGGTTCTGAATGCATAACACAGAAAAGAGGTTTTGATTTACCGACATCGTCTACTTTGATTATAGGTGATGTTACGTTCTATGTCCGGTGCAATTTTTAACTACGTATTAGTAATTAGGACATTCGCGGAGTGACCCAGTATAAGATATCATAACCGTATGGTCCCATACTAGGGAATGAATCGACAATTCAGCCTACCCCGCTAGGTTACTGATGTTATGATACGATTAGCGTTGAGATATTTGTTAGTGTTTGGATTTTATTATGTCACGTACTGCCGTATATACAGGTTCGTTTGATCCCATCACCTTGGGGCATTTGAATATTATCGAACGGGCTCGGAAACTCGTGGATACTTTGATCGTTGGAATCGGCGTGAATGTCGAGAAGCAATCCCTGTTTACGCTTGATGAGAGACTTAAGTTAGTTCGACAAGTAACTGTGAAGTGGGACAATGTGCAAGTGCAAACATTCGACGGTCTAGCCGTCAAGTTTGTACGTGAGTGTGAGGCGCGGGTAATGATTCGAGGTGTTCGACCGCTGACAGATATTGCGGGCGAATTTACCGTGATGATGGCCAATCGGCAACTGGACCCCGAAATCGAAACGGTTTTTCTTATGGCCGACGAAGAGTTCTCTCACGTCTCGAGCACGCTGATTAAACAAATCGCTGAATTCTCGGATGATGAAATGCTCGTGCGGTTTGTGCCAGCGGAAATTATCGGGCAATTGCGACAAAAGCTATCCTCAGCCGATAGCTAGTTCTCGTGGTTGCGTAACTCTTGCTGTAGATAGCTCGCTCGTTGAATATTCCGATCCGCGATGTCCAACGCCGCACCATGCATCTTTTGTAAATGTGCTGGTTGAGTATGGATGAACAAACGATTTAAGGTTGGGATGTCTAGGTCGATCAATCCCATGTTGACGCCCATCCGCACACTCGACAATAAATGCATCGTTTCTTCACTGCTGATGGTCTGTGCGGTACTTAATATACCGTAGGCACGACTAACGCGGTCTTTTAACTCTTGCTGGCTTTCGCGGGCAAGAAAATCTCTGGCTTTTTGTTCGTACGCAATCATCACTGGAATAACATCATTGACCTGTTGTACTAAATCCAATTCGCTTTGCCCGAGCGTGATTTGATTACTGATCTGATAGAAATCACCCATGGCTTCAGATCCCTCGCCATAGAGTCCTCGTACGGCAAGGTTGATTTTATGCAAGCTGCGAAAGACCTTGTCCACTTCGCGAGTCATCACAAGTGCTGGTAAATGTAACATGACACTTACTCGTAACCCTGTGCCGACGTTGGTGGGACAAGCAGTTAGGTAACCGAGTGATTTGTGAAATGCGTATTGGACGTGTTCTTCGATACAATCATCGATCCAATCAATCTGTTTCCAGGCTTCGAATAGATCCAATCCACTTTGCATGACTTGGATCCGAATATGATCTTCTTCGTTCACCATGACACTAAATTTCTCATCATGATCGATCGCAACAGAGCGGACGCCATTACATTCGGCGAGTTCGCGACTGATCAGTTGTCGCTCGATGAGAAACTGACGGTCTAAATCGGCAAGGTCGTTGACGTTGACGTAGGAAACGTGATCTTTCCACTGGGTGACGGATTTGACCGCTTGTGCAACAGAGGATTCTATTTGTTTTTTGTCTGCATCGGTTGCTTTGCGAATGAAGGGGAAATCGGAAAGGTTACGGGCAATTCGAATCCGAGAACTGATCACAATATCGGATTCAGGTCCAGTCCCCCGCAACCATTCGCCGCCACCTTCAGCTAGTTCATTTAAGTGCATGGCTATTCCGATGAATCATCGGCCTCCATGGAATCGGAAAGAGTTTGTATTTCATCTCGCAGTGTCGTCGCTTGTTCGTAATCTTCACGACTAACAGCTGCTTCCATGTCGCGCCGTAGTCGGATTAATTCGGTGCGTCGGTCTGTCCCATCCATTCCGGATTTGGGGCGTTTGCCAATATGCTGTGAGGCATTATGGATGCTCATAATGATCGGTGCGATTTTGTCGTCGAAACAGACATAATCATGCGGGCATCCTAAACGCCCTGCATGTCGAAACTCGTAGAAGGTAATGCCACAGATCGGACATTCTTGTTGGTCGAGTCGAGCGAGTTCTTCAGCCGCTTGACCAATCTTGAGATGCTGGGCTAAAGCCCCCGCGATCGATGGCGACTCCAATTCAGGTGCTTCCGCTTGGATGAGGTAAACTCGAGCGTGTTCTTCGCACAGGTGAAGTTCGTCGGGAACTTCATCCGTTAACTCGGTGATATGAAAGGTCGCTGGGCGTTCACAATGTTGACATTTCATTGGTCTGCTACCTTTTCCCTCGATTTGTTTAAGCTCTAGTTTTGTGTGCGGCGGGTATTCTCGGTTGTCGAGACGCTCGTTTGAAAATAGATGACTGTTAGAATTTTATCAATGCCAACGAACCTGTCAAGAATAGCGAAATTACTTTGCCTAGCAGTGCGCATGCATTGGCCACCTTGCCGGATACGAATTAGCTTATTCAAGGCGATTGTTAAGGGTTTCTCGTTTGAGAGTGACGATGTATTATGATGTATTAATAGGATAGCGCATTTGTTCTTAGTTATTGATGCAAGAATTGTCCATGAACCATCGTCCCGACCTAGAAACGTTTTCAGCGTTAGCCGCCGAAAACCAATTAATCCCCGTCTATCGCACCTTGCTCAGTGATGGTCTGACGCCCGTGTCGGCTTTTCAGCGGTTAGATCAGGGTGGCAGCGTTTGCCTGTTTGAGAGCGTCATCGGTGGCGAGAAAATTGGACGCTTTAGTATTTTGGCTACCGATCCTTTCATGGAAATTCATGCAAGCGGTCAACAGGTTACGTTAGTCCAAGGCGAAGAGCGTAAAACATATCATTGCGATAATCCCTTGAACGAATTGCGTGACTTAGTCGCTGGATTTCAAGTAGCTGAACTTGACGAGCTTCCTCCGTTCTCAGGCGGTGTCATTGGCTATGCCGGTTATGATGTCGTGCGGTACGAAGAATCGCTACCGGATGCACCGCATGATGATCGTCAAATACCAGACATGACTTTTGGATTTTATGATTCGCTGGTTGTTTTCGATAATATCAATAAAACATTGTTCGTGATTGTCATGGCTCGCCCTGAAATGCATGATGGTGATGTACCAGCAGCCTATGCCGCCGCTGCTGCTCGAGTAGATAGCTTGGTGGCTCGGTTAGCAGATGTTCCGGCTGCATTATCGATGGATGATATCACGGCTGCGTCGGCGGAAATTGACGTCCCGTATGAATCCAATTTCACCCCTGAGAAGTTTCAAGACGCGGTTGCAAAGTGCGTCGAGTACATCGAGGCAGGTGATATATTTCAAGTGGTCATCAGTCAGCGATTGGAACTGGCGATGCAAGTCGATCCGTTGGAACTGTATCGCTCACTGCGCGTCGTAAATCCAAGCCCCTTTATGTTTTTCTTGCGAACGCCAGAAGTTACTTTAGTAGGTAGTTCACCAGAGATTATGTGCCGAGTTGTGGATGGGCAAGTTACCGTTAGGCCGCTAGCGGGCACACGTCCACGAGGAGCGACTGTTGCCGCAGACCAAGCGTTGGCGGAACAGTTGCTCGCCGACCCGAAAGAACGAGCAGAACATGTGATGTTGGTGGATTTAGGTCGTAACGATCTCGGACGCATTGCGCGCTACGGCAGCATCGAATTATCCGATGTCATGGTAATTGAACGGTACAGTCATGTGATGCATATTACGTCCAATGTGAATGGAGAATTGCAAGAGGGTAAAGATGCGTTTGATGCCTTAGCAGCTTGCTTACCCGCGGGGACTGTTTCCGGAGCGCCCAAGGTGCGAGCCATGCAAATCATTGATGAACTAGAACCGCATCGTCGTGGGCCTTACGCCGGTGCGGTGGGGTATATCGATTACGCAGGGAATATGGATACCTGTATCGCACTACGTACGTTTGTCATTAATGACAATAAAATCTATGTTCAAGCCGGAGCAGGAATCGTGGCGGACAGTGATCCGCAGGCTGAATACGAAGAGACGCTCAACAAGGCTCGTGGATTACTCCAAGCGGTTGAGATAACAGCAAAGCGTGCACAACAATAACTCTCGTCCAAGAGCTTACTTCGTAGGTTCACGCAATGTCATGAAGCTAATTCCAGCGAGACCCAAAGCGCCAATACAGGAACCGATGTCCATTAGGATGCTCGCTCGCGAAAAGGGAATACCAATCGCCAAATCTAATGCAAAAATTAGAAGCATTAATAGAGCAACCGCTAACCCAAAAAAACAGAATACCTTTGACACTCGACGGATTCCTTTTGATCTAACTCAATGTTGAAACACTCGAAGTATTATTGTTAACTTAACTAACTCCCAGACGGAAAATCAACTAGTCCAAAAAGTATAATCAAGTTGCTTCATCTAAAACGACATCAATTCACACAATTTTTGGCAGATGTTACCATTCTATCGAAAATATTCTTTGAAACATTAAGTTAAGGTACGTTTTTCCCCATATCGATAGTGGATAAAATTGTTATTAACCCAATATGTATATGTTAATCGTCTTTTTGTGATCAGCAAACTCCCATGAATTACAAATTAACCGTCGACTGATACCCACTTTGGTGAGCAATCGTCGCCATATTTTCTCATTATCTACTTTTTAACTTTCTATACGGGCTCTATTCCCGTTGAGGTTTTAATATGAATGTTGCGGACACCATGAATAGCGAATTGGCTCAAACCATGCGAGAGTGCATGCCGATAGCTGAGCAATTCGCCTATTTTGACCATGCCGCCGTAGCACCGTTGTCTGGTCGAGCAGCAAGCGTGATGGCTACCTGGCTGCAGCAAGCGTCGCAGCAGGGGGATGCGTTATGGCCTCAATGGGCAGGTGAAGTGGAGAATACTCGTAATCTCGCGGCCGAGATTCTAGGAACATCTTCGCAGCAAATAGCCTTAGTGCCGAACACGTCCATGGGAATTAATATCGTGGCACATGGATTTCCATGGAATTCGGGTGATAATATTGTCACGTTAAGTAATGAGTTTCCAGCGAATCAATATCCATGGATGAATTTGCGAGACCAAGGGGTTGAGGTGCGAGTTGTTGAAGTGAAAGATGTTGCTGTAGATATCCAACAGATATTGGACACTTGTGACGCGCGCACACGTTTGATCACTGTTAGTTGGGTCTCATTTTGCACTGGATATCGTATGCAATTGGAAGAATTAATTGCTGCGGCCCATGCCCGAGGAATTCTCGTATTTTTAGACGCTATTCAAGGCATCGGTGTGTTTCCATTGGACGTTGAGCAACTGGACGTGGATTTTGTCGCGGCTGACGGTCACAAGTGGATGTTAGGACCCGAAGGAGCTGGCATATTCTATTTAAAACAATCGCACTTGGATTTTTTACGACCTGTCATGGTCGGTTGGAATTCTGTGAAACGGCCATTCGATTTTGATCAGATAAACTGGCAACCTCGCCCAACGGCAACTCGGTTTGAAGGCGGCTCCAATAACATGGTAGGCCTCATTGGCCTCGGAGCCAGTCTGACATTCCTAAAAGAATTCGGCTTAACAGCGAAAGAGTCGCCGATAGCTGAGCAGATTCTCGATTACATCGCTGTAGCTCGAACAGCGCTGGTCGACTTGGGAGCTGAATTGTTCGGACCTGAAGACCGTGCCCACCAGTCAGGCATTCTGTCATTTGATTTTCCTGGCGAGGATTTATCTCGAGTGCGTCAGCTTTGCATGGACAACCGCGTCGTATTGAGTTGTCGCGCTGGACGACTGCGAATAAGCCCTCATGCTTACAATAATCGGGATGATTTGGACCGGCTATTGAATGTGTTAAGCGACCGCAACAACGCCTGAAATTACCACTATCGTTCTGGCCAATCTTGTGGCGTATCAAAATCGCCAAATGAATCGTCCGTGTCGACGGCTACTGATTGATGGGGAAATTGTTCCCATAAAGCATTGAGCCCTTGTTCGCTTGTAAGCTGAGAAACGGCTTGGGCGACGGTGTAGGGAAACAGTGCTGGGTGTCCGCGGCGTCCCTGATATTCCGGTGCAAGGATTGAATTCGGGTGCTGCGGATGGAAATCCAAGAGTTGGTTGATGATCGAACTGGATAAATGCGGCATATCTGCCGGCGCCGTCAAGATAACATCATTTCCAGACAACGCAGACGACTCTTGCAAATGCTCCCAGCCAGCCCAAAAGCTATCTTTCATTTCCTGTGGTGCCTGGGCAAGTGCGATTTTAAATGACAAGCTTTGCCCAATATCTTGTAATAGTGTTTCTAGGGCATGGTCATCTGCACGAATGACAACCAATACGCGGTCGACCTTACTTAGACACCACGCTTCGAGCGTGTGTTGGATTAGCGGTTTGTGGCGGTATGTTTTCAACAGCTTAGGTTCACCCATACGACGACTCAAACCTGCCGCAGGTATGATGGCAAAGCTGCTCACCGCTGCACCTCAATTTTTGCCGGCCGGCCGATGATCGTTCCATTGCAATTGCGATGCGAAATTAGTTCAGCACATATACTGATTGCAATTTCGATGACTGTTTGTGATCCGATTTCGACGCCGACCGGTGCGTGCACTTGTTCTAAATCTTCGGCGGATATTCCTTGGGTACGCAAATCATCAAAGATCATCCGAATTTTTCGTTTGGACCCGATCATACCTATATATCGAGCTCCACGCGGTGCTAGGTAATAAAGTGCTTCTTCATCATGGTTGTGACCGCGAGTCACAATTAGACAATACGTATCCTTATCAATCGGTAATCCCGGCAGGACTTGATCAACACTGCCGGCTAAACGTTTGGTAGCACGCGGGAATCGATCCTCGGAGATAATCGATTCACGGTCATCTTGTACCCACACATCAAAATCTAAGTCATAGGCAAGATCTGCCACGGCTTTTCCAATATGCCCGCCGCCAACGATTAACAGTCGGCATTGCTCTAACACGGGGAGAATCGCAATACCGTCTTGAGCGATTGCTTTGGGTCGGTCCGTCAGTGGTGACACCATGGCAGAAATTGATTCGACGGGTGTCCCATCGGTTACGCCAAGTGAGGCAATTTGTTGAGCTTGTTCGTCAAACAAAATCAATGTGGCAGGTTCGGACTCGTTTTGTTGGTCAAATACGATAACCTCCACAAAACCGGGTGATTGGACAATCAACTCGGTCAGCTGAGTCAGATATTCGCGGACTGCCGTTGTTTGCACCGGTTGCATCAAAATATGCATACGGCCACCGCAAATCAGTCCATCGTCCCAACCATAATCATTATCGAGTTGAAAGAGAGCGATCTCTCCGTCACCTGTGCCACTGTTCAAAATCCCAAGTGCTTTACGTTTAACTTCGGCTTCGACGCAACCACCTCCGAGTGTTCCTGCTTGGGAACCATCGGCATAGATCAGCATTGTTGCTCCCGGTTTTTGAGGGGTACTGCCACGCGTTTCGACCAAGCGACAATACACGGCGTCACGTTTGCCAGCGGCGATTTCCAATAATTGTGGTAATAGGTCGCGCATTTTAGGAGTTCAATTGGGATGAGGTTATTCTTAATTCAACCGAGCGAACCATATTTTTGACACGCTCTCGATATTCCGACATGTGTGGTGCGACGAGATGGTTTTCTAAATCTTCAATGGTTTCCCACTGTTCGATGATAACAACAGTGTCGTCTTCCGGTGGAGTTTGGCGATCAATGCCGCTCACGAAGTCGACGGTTGGTGTGTATTGAATACAGCCGTTTTCCGCTAAGACATTGGGGATGTTGGCGTTGAATGCACGGATAAACTCTTGCCGTCGTCCCTTATCAATGTATGCGGTGGCGATAACGTGAATCATGACGTTTTCCTAACCGTGATATGTTTGTTGGGTGTTGAATGGTTCAGCAGCAGTTGCCGTCGGGTTCACAGCAGCCTTCATCGCTGAGATTGATTGTATCTGTGGTTTCCGTTTTGTGATGTTTCCAAGCGCGGATTGTCATGCTACGAAACTCGATACCCTCAACAGTTTGCCAGGGATCGTTTTGGCGTACGAGAATTTCAACGCAAACAAAACCGGCAGCGGTAAAGGCAGCGGAAAAGGCATGTTCTTCAAAGGCCCCGCTGATACAGCCACTCCATAACGTTGCATCGTCTTGCAGATGTTGCGGAACAGGTCCATCGGACACGATGTCACTGATGACTGCCCGTCCACCCGGTTTTAGCACGCGAAAAATCTCGTTGAACAATTGTATGCGATCTTCGTTTCTCACTAAGTTCAGAACACAGTTTGAAACGACGACATCAACACTCTCATTTGCAATCATGGGCGAAGTATGTCGGAGGGTCTCGGCTTGTTGTTCCGCGGCAATCCAACTATTAGCGTCATTTGCTGGTGATGTTTGCAAATATTCTTCTAGTTGATCGAGGTCGAGTTTGAGGTCTTGAATTCGTCCCTTACGAAATGAAACATTATCCCAGCCAATGTTCTCGACAACTTCACCTTGAAATTGGCGTGCAAGTCCGAGCATGTCGTCGTTGATATCGACACCGGTGACTTGGCCTTCCGGTCCTACAACCTGCGAAGCGATGTAACAGATCTTCCCACCGCCTGATCCCAAATCGAGGACATGATCGCCCGTTTGTACATATTTGGCAGGATCACCACAGCCATAATCGCGGCGGATAAGTTCAGCGGGAATCGCTTTGAGCCATTGGGCATCATAGTCGACAGGGCAACAAAGAGCCGGTTCGGTTTTCTTAGAAGCGGCTGAGTAGCGCCCCGCAACCGCTTGTTCCACATTGAGGTCAGTCGAAGTCATTGTTGTGTCCTGTGTTGAAGTTGAAGGTGTATGGGAGCATTATACAAGAACTGAATCTAGAGTTGAGCAATGAGTTCTTGCACAAAAGCTCGGACATTTTCCAGAGCCTTTGCTTTACCGATGTCCGCAGCGGCAGCAACACGTTTGACAATGGCAGATCCCACGATAATTCCATCGGCCACTTGCGATAACATCTTGACTTGCTCAGCTTGGCTGATCCCGAATCCGATACAGACCGGTAATTCCGTTTCTGACTTGAGCCAACCGACTTGATCAACGACTTCCGGCGGCAATTCTTGTCGAGCGCCGGTGATACCGGTAACGGAAACATAATAGAGAAAGCCACTCGTAGTTTCACAAATTCGCAGCGCTCGGTCACGAGGTGTTGTTGGGGTTACAAGTTGAATCAGGCTGAAATCTTCTCGTTCACAGATAGCTGCAAACTTAGGTGCTTCCTCGACAAGCAAATCTGGGACAATCGCTCCAGCGACTCCAGCTTGTTTAGCTTGTGCGACGTAGTGTTCTAGGCCTTGGCGATGAATGATACTGTAACTGACCATAGTGACAAGCGGAGTTGATAAATCAGCAGTCCAAGTTTGAACATTTTCAAGAATTGCCTTGAGTTTGGTTTTTTGATTTAGAGCCCGCGTATACGACGCTTGAATCACAGGGCCGTCGGCTATCGGATCGCTGTAGGGGATGCCCAATTCACAAATGCTCGCGCCGCATTTAGCAAGTTCTGCGAGGACCTGGCCAGTGAATTCGAGATCGGGATCGCCAGCGGTAATAAATGGGATAAAGGCGGTTTTGCCTTGGCTGCGAAGTTCGTTAAACGTGGTGTCGATAGCGGACATAAATATTGCGATAGGTGAAAATTAGTTGTCGGTTATTGATTTGTCGTTGCCGCCGCTGCCATTTCTTTTTTAATGCGAGCGATTTCATTACTGTCTTTGTCTCCCCGACCCGACAGGCATACTACGATCCGCTTGCCAGGGCCCAGTTCACGAGCTTGCTTCATGGCAGCTGCAATCGCGTGTGAGCTTTCCAACGCTGGTAATATGCCTTCACATTGCGTGAGAGTATCGAAGGCATGCATCGCATCATCATCTTCACAGGAAGTATATTCGACTCGCCCAGAATCTTTCCAGTAACTATGTTCCGGGCCGACGCCGGGATAATCGAGACCAGCCGAAATGGAATGGACATCACATGTTTGCCCATCTTCGTCCTGCATCACATAGCTCATGCTACCATGTAAGACGCCGTGTTCACCGTAGCTCAAGGGCGAAGCATGGTCGCCCGGTTGTGACCCGCGACCCCCCGCTTCAACACCGAGCATGGCCACAGCGGCATCCTCTACAAATGGATAGAACAGCCCCGCCGCGTTGCTGCCGCCACCGACACAGGCGATCAGGAGGTCGGGAAGAGCGTCAAAACGATCGAGACTCTGCTGGCGAGCTTCTTGTCCAATGATGGATTGAAAGTCGCGGACGATCATCGGGAACGGGTGGGGACCGACGACGGATCCGATGATGTAGTGTGTATGTTCGACAGAACTCATCCATTCTCGCATTGCTTCATTGATGGCGTCGCGTAGCGTCCGTGATCCTGTTTCCACAGGTCGCACTTCGGCACCAAGTAGCTTCATGCTAAAGACATTGGGAGCTTGACGACGAATATCTTCGGTTCCCATATAGATGACACATTCCAGTCCAAAGCGAGCACAGGCGGTGGCGGTCGCAACACCATGTTGCCCAGCACCGGTTTCTGCGATAACCCGTTTTTTTCCCATCCGCATCGTGAGCAAGGCTTGGCCAAGCGTGTTATTAATCTTATGAGCGCCCGTGTGATTGGTGTCTTCGCGTTTGAGCCAAATTTCAGCACCGCCACAATGTGCGGTTAATCGCTCGGCAAAGTACAGTGGAGAAGGGCGTCCTACAAAGTTGTCGAAGAGTTCTGTCAGTTGATTTTGGAATACAGGATCCTGATTGGCTTCGGCATAAGCCGTTGTCAACTCGTTTAACGCTTTGGTTAAGGTCTCGGGAACATATCGTCCACCAAAAAGACCAAACCGGCCTGCTTCATTTGGGACGTTTGATGTCCAGGGGGATATGTCAGACATGGTGCAAATGCGGGTTTGGTGAATTTAAATGAGAGCGATGCTATTGAAAACACTTATTCTAGTTTAAACGTAAACTCTATTTTCTGTTAGTCCTGAATCCGGCTGCCGCCAAGTGGCTGTCAGTATTAGAGTTTTAACTGTGAGCCGTCTGCGTCTGGTCATCAAGCCCTATGCGCGGGTTTGGCAGTCCTTGCAAAAGAACGTGCTGCGTTGGGCTTGGACAATTCTTTCAATGGTCTGGCTGTGACAGGTAGAACATGTTTTATTTTCTTTGTCGTATACCCTGTGCATGTTTTGATATCCACCGGGGTCATTTAATGCGTTGCGGTAGGTTCCATCGGAAAGCGTTGACCCTTCCTGTTCAATGGCGGCTAGCAGAATCGTTTGCATCGCTTCACAAATTATCGACCATTGTTGTGCCGTAATGCGATGACACATTTTAGCGGGATGAATACCAGCTAAATGCAGCAGTTCCGATGCATACAGATTTCCCACACCGGCGATCCGCTTTTGATCGAGAAGAGCAACCTTGATTGGGCGTTTTGACGCACCAAATATCCGCTGTAAGTCTTCTCCGTTAACGACCAACGCGTCAGGGCCTAGTTTGTCGGGGCCGAGTCGTTCCAGGAGTTCTGCGGCAGTGAGTAAGTAGATCAATCCGAGTCCTCGTCGGTCCCAAAAGAAGACCTCGTCGATTCCGCTTGAAAATCCCATTCGAAATCGTAGATGAGCACTACTGGGTGGGTCATTTACGAGCACCAGACCCGTCATGCGTGGCTCGAAAACCAAGCGATCGTCATTCTCAAATCGAATCAGTACACGTTTGCCAATGCGCTCTACCGCTTGGACCTGTTGCCCAACAATACGGCGGCGAATCGTGCTGATAGTCGGCTTGATGGAAATTGGTTTACGGGTGCAACGTACTTTTTCAACGTGCGTAACCGTAGCGCCTTGGATCGCTAAAATTCCACGACGCATTGTCTCAACTTCAGGTAATTCCGGCATGTTACTTTTGCGATTCGATTATTTGGCTTTGGAATCACGGCCGACAACGTACGCTCGCTGGATGTAGTCCATCTTGGGGAAGCTCTCTTTTAAGTAAGTATTTCCTTCGGATTGGATTTTGTCTTGCTGCGGTTGTTCGCCATATTCATCGGTGATTGCTTCGATGTGTTTCATTCCCTTATTCACTCGACCAAACGCCGAAAAACCGAGTCTATCTAACCGTGAATTGTCACCTAGGTTTATGAACATTTGTGTGGTGCGGGTGTCCGGACCGCTAGTCGCAAAACAAATAGTACCTTTGCGGTTGCTGAACAAGACAGGATCATCTTTGATGGGATGATCTTTCCAATTCTGTTGCACCTTGGGGTCTCCATTGATTCCAAATTGAACTACAAAGCCCGGAATTACTCGGAAAAAACGACATTCATCATAAAATCCATCATTCACCGCTTGATAAAACTGATCGACGCCCAGAGGTGCGAGTTTTCGAGCAACTTCGATTTCAACCTCTCCGGTACTCAATTCAAAAATGACTTTGAATTTTTTGGGTGCTTGAGCTTTGGCAGATTGAACTTCAACTTCATCAGTGTTCGGCGTCTCTTCTGCCGTCGCAGGTTTTTCATCTTGGGCTGATAGCATTGCCACTGGTCCTACGACTAGGATCATCAGAATTGCAAGAGTTTTTACAGTCCTAGCAACAGTACGGTTTGGGGTTAGGGTCTCGATGGCAGTCATAGGGGAAAACTCCATAAAAAAATGTTGTGTCTTTAGGGGCAAATGTTATTTATTGGCTTTTTCGATTTTAGCAAGCAAAGTTTCTTGAATGTTGTCCAAACGTTCTTTGGAATCGATTTTATTATTCTCGCGGTCCGTCACGTAAAAAACGTCGACGACTTGGTCGATATAGGTTCCGATTTTTGCTAAGTGGATCTCACACTTCAAATCATACAGGGCTTTGGTGATTTTGTACAACAAGCCAATGCGATCGTAGGCAAAGACGGTAACAATTGTATATTTTTCCGCTGTGACATTATCCAAGTTGACCTTAGCAGGCATTGGATTGAGTTCCGCTGCGGATGTTTCCGACGTCCCCGACCAAACCGTGGGGAAACTTGGCTTGCTCGCTTTTTGTTCTTGGATCGAACGATTGATTTTCTCTTGGATATCGTTCAAACGGTGTACAGGCGGTTCCTGATTACTTGCCATGTCTGTGACAAAGAAACGGTCTAGTACATGTCCGTTTGGCAGTTGGATAATTTCAACGCTCAATATGGAGTTTTGTTGGCTGGAAAGAACCCCCGTGATACGATGGAAGCAACCTGCGAGAGAATCAACTTTTGCGGCGATAGCATACTCCACAACATTCTGTTGCGGGTGGAAGCGGGCCCATGTTTTTATTTGGTCATCTTCAATTTGCATAACCGCTTGCAAGTATTCTGCGGTGGCGGAGAGTTGTTCTTTGACGAGCAAGGCGGGCGGGAGCATGTCGATGTAGTTTTGACATGTTTGCTCGGACTTGTGTAGCTTCGTGGATTGAGGTGCTTCAGCGGCTGCGACAGACGGATGCGATGTATTCAACGTCGTAAGTTGTGCTAATAGTGCTTCGCTTTTTTGGGTGATCCACTCTTGAGCGTACTTGCCAGTAGACTCTCCGGAGAGTTGTTGTTTTGTTTTTTGAAACAGCTCGGTAATCAAGTCTTGCTTCCACTGATTAAGTACGTTGGGCCCTACTGCTGCTAAGTCGGCACATGTCATAATGAACAGCATCTTAAGTTTTTCAACGGAACCGACTTCAGCTGCAAAACGGACGATGACATTTTCGTCTTGTAAGTCATGCCGAAATGCGGTGTGTGCCATACGGAGGTGTTTCAACACGAGCCACGCCAAGACCTCCGTGTTATGTTGGGAAAGTCCAAAGAGTTTAGCGGTTTCGCGAGCGATTGTTTCGCCGACTTCACTGTGGTCCCCCGGGAATCCCTTTCCCAAGTCATGCAATAATAACGTTAAGTGCAACAAGCCTTTGTTGGTGAGGCCAGAGTAAGTTTTTCCGAGCGTAGATGCTTCTTGCGCAAATTCGGTGGCGAACTCAACGGTTTGTAGCGAATGTTCGTCGACTGTGTATTTATGGTATTCATTAAATTGCAAAAGGCAGCGTGCGTGGTGGAACGCAGGAATACACTTTTCCAATACTCGCATGCGATGTAAGCGGCGTAATTGATCGCCCAGGCGTACCGGCTTGGAAAGCAACGCCATAAACTGTTCGGTCACGGATGGGGACAACTCAATTTCTTTGGAATTGATCATCGTGTTTCGAATAGCGGTCCAAGTCGCATGGTCAATCCGCCGATTGTAATGGCTTGCCAATTCCATCAACTGCAAGACATCTTCTAGGTTTGTTTTAATCTGATCGAGATGTTTGGGAACGGCGCCGATATTACTTGGTCCGAGCCGAAATTTTCCATGTAGGATACGTACAAATCCAGGAATGGCTAGGCGAGTTCTCCAGCCTCGCGGTTTACTAGAGGCGTAAAAATGCTTGGCTGCGTACCGGATTTGGCTCGTGCAATTGAAATAATGTTGCATGAATTGCTCGACTGCTAGCCGATCATCTTGATCCTCAAAACCATGAAGCTTAGCCAGACGCATTTGTTCATTGGGGTTCATGACATCTTGTGCTTTGCCCGCATGAAAATGCATTTCATTGCGCAGTTGCAATAGATAGTCACGCCCGCTACGAATGGTTTTATAGTCGGATTTGCTGAGGATATCACGGCGATAGAGTTCTTGAGGTTCTTGTTCTCCGTATACGAGGAAGCCGAGCCATCGTACATATTGCAGATCTCGTAACGAACCGGGTGACCGTTTGACATTGGGTTTTAATACGTGAACAGCTTCGCCCACCGTCGCACGTTCATCCCGTCGAGCCTGCGCAACTAACTGCAAGACAGATTTCCATTTGCGATGGGAACGGGTTTTAAACCGCGAAAAGAAATCAGTAAATAGCTGCGCACTGCCGTGCAAGAATCGAGATTCGACAAGCGAAGTGAATATTTTGGGGTCTTGTAAGGCTAAGCTAATTGCTTCTTTATTGGTACGCGTTGAAAAGCCAAGTGTCAGCCCGACATCGTAAATGTTCTGAGTGAGCGCTCGAGCTAGTTGGATCACGCCAGGATGACTGGCGGAGGTACACAGAAGCATCAAGTCCACATCGCTATAGGGTGCGACGTCTCGCCGACCGTATCCTCCGTGAGGAATCAGCGCGATGTTATGCTCTAATGCTTCACGTTCGGCAGCACTGCTGGTGACACTGTTGAGTGCCGCTTGATAGAGATCGAGAATGATGCTATCGAGCATGTCGGCTAAACCAGCGCAGACTTGGATGCCTGGTGAGCCATTGTCATGCTGCAATTTGAGTCGCTCGCGCCGCTCCGCTAAGTCCTCCCGCGCTTGGTTAACAGCTTGATTAAAACAATGGGCGCTCGACATAAGTAAAGTGTCACAAATAGAAGCGTAGGAAATACGAAATCACGCTAAATAGCGTCTTCGCCCATTTCGCCGGTGCGGATGCGAATGACATCCGATAGGTCGGTGATGAAAATTTTGCCGTCGCCAATGTTCCCGGTTTGAGCTGTTTGCAGAATAATGTCAATCACTTTCTTAAGGCTGTCCGCTGTGCAAACAATTTCTAACTTGACTTTGGGGACAAAGTCGATCGCATATTCAGTGCCGCGATACATTTCAGAATGTCCCTTTTGTCGACCAAATCCTCGTACTTCGGCGACTGTCATTCCATGGATGCCTTGATCTGCGAGAGAATTCTTGACGTCTTCAAGTTTGAAATGTCGAATAATGGCTTCGATTTTTTTCATTGTGATCCTAAGAGAAACAGTAATGAGACAAATTTCAATATGGGCTAATACAACAAAACCTAGTCACTGGCTAACAGAGGATATAGGTGAAGTAGTTTATACGTGATTGTACTCGATTCTGTTTCAACAGAAAGTGCTAAGAAAGGAGGTAACAAAAAAATAGTAGCAGATCCTAAGTGTTGGAACTGTTGCAAGTGGGAACGAAAGTCACCTAATCGTTGTGAATAGGGATATTTAGGTCTTTTACAGTGGCTTTGCTGTGATTACATCGTGCTAATACGAAAGTTCTTGGATTTAGTGAAGCTTAATCCGGCTTCATGAAAAGTCGTGACCTAGGTTTGCGTAGGTTTGATTAACAAGTTGCAGAGGCAACGGACACAAACCAACAAGCACTAATCATAAAATTATCACAAGCCTCACGACCGGATTAATTGAATTACGATGAATCAGGAGCCACTTAACGATTCCAACGAATCTCCGCAAACGGCAAATAGTAGTCAATCGCATAAGAATCAGCTGGATTCTGCGTATGAAATTGAAGACTATCAACAGTCCACAGCAGCCTTGTTTTCCAAGGCTCAAGCAGGGGTATTTCAGTTATCCGATGCGGTTCGCCCGAGTAGTCGAGCGGAAATTGTGCCGCGACAAGGGTACCGTCGCGATACGTATTCTGATTCCAAGCAAGGTGTTATGTTGCCAATGATTCTCGCAGCGGCGACGCGAGAAACTTTATTCGATCTGTTTTTGGATTTGCTCAACCCTCTTGGAAATGTTGTCGACGTCGTCCTCGAAACCAGTCACCGACAACGTGATGGAAGTCATGTGGATTTATACCGCGCGCATATCGATTCGCCAGTTGTAAAAAGCATGTTCTGCGATTTTGAAAAACTATTGATGCAAGATGGATGCGCCGGTGTAGCAGTCATCAATGCTCAGGCACAAATGGAAGTGCAGTTTGATGAGCACAAGATGTTAATGGTATATGCCCATGACCTGACTCCGTTTGAAGAAATCCTTTTTGCAGCAGATGTGTGGCCGATGGAAGATATGGAGTTTCTTACCGAAGCGGATCATGTGCATGCGTCGAGCCCGACACTGCAGCGACGATTTGATGAACTTTGCTGTCGCTTAGGAATGGATGTTTGGAGCGAAGTCGAGTATTAATGCCAAGTCGATTCCGCAGTGTCGCTTAGCGAGTTAAATGTGCGCGCTAGCATGAATAAGAAATCGGACAATCGGTTAAGGTATTTGCAGACCATTGGCAACTTGGGGTTTGCAGTTGGCGCCCCGAGGAACACATCTCGTTCAGCGCGACGACAGACAGTTCGGGCTAGATGGGTTTGGGCAGCGACAGGATTTCCACCGGGTAAAATGAACTTCTTCAGCGGAGCGAGGTCTTGATCTAGCATATCAATCAGACTCTCTAGTGCCACAATGTCTTGCTCGGACAATTCGATGTCGGAATCTCCATCCGGCCCCTCCGCTACAATTGCTCCAACATCGAACAGACGCGATTGAATCCCTTGCAGCATCTGATCAAGGTCTGCTCGTACGTCGAAACTGCGAATAACACCAAGGTGTGCGTTAAGTTCATCTAAACTGCCGATGGCTGCAATTTGTGGGGCAGCCTTTTTTATGCGGCTACCGCCGACGAGTCCAGTTTCGCCTTCGTCGCCGCCGCGGGTATATATTCTCATGATGCTGCCTTATATTTTAAAATGGTATAAAACACGACTGTGTGGGCACGAACGATTCAACTGAATTGTGAATCGATTTGATTATAGCGATTGCTTTGCTACTTTGTTACATTGGTGAGAAGGAAATCAAACGTATTATTAATTAAGGATTGGGTGCAATGGAAAAAGTTAGGTCGATCATAAAGTCAAATGTAGTTACATCGTTCAGTTGGTTTCTAGCGTTAGGCGTACTTGCGGTAACAGTCGGTACAGTCGAGGCTCAGCCAGCAGATGACACCGCTGTTAGCATTGAAACGACATACCTCAAGAATATACGGCAGGTCACCAGTGGTTTTGTCAAAGCAGGAGAGGGTTATTTTTCCCCGGATGCGACTCAGATTATCTATCAAGCAATTACCAAAGATTATCCGTTTTACCAAATTTATACTCAGCCGTTAGCTGGTGGCCGTCCTCGAATGCTCAGCACCGGACGTGGACGTACGACTTGTAGCTATTTTTCGCTCGACGGAAAACGGATTATGTATTCATCAAGTCACACAGATCCGCAGATGACGGAAACAGAACAAGCGGAAATTACGCAGCAGGCAGAGGATCGTAAGAACGGAGTGCGGCGCCGGTATTCTTGGCCCTTTGATCCGCATACCGATATTTATGTTGCAGATCTAGATGGGAATATTTTGAAGCGTCTTACAACTGCTGATGGGTATGATGCCGAAGGAGCTTACTCAAGTGATGGTAAATGGATTGCATTTTGCAGTACTCGCGATGGTGATCCGGATCTGTACATCATGAAATCTAACGGCCGCAAAGTCCGCCAATTGACGAATGCCAAAGGGTATGACGGTGGCCCGTTCATCTCTCCGTGTGGCAAGTGGGTTATCTTTCGTAGTGATCGCAAAGAAGAGCATATGTTGCAAATCTATGTGATTGGCGTCGATGGGAAAAATGAACGAGCATTAACTGATACGACCGGTGTTAATTGGGGACCGTACTGGCATCCGAACAAACCCTTTTTGATTTGGTCCGGAGCTGATCATTCCACCGGCGGGAGGCCTAACTATGACCTTTGGTTGGCAAAATATTCGATCTCGGATTCGGGTGAGTTTACGATTGAAGAGCCTTTGCGAGTGACTGATAATGTGGCAGCAGATGTGTTACCTGTGTTTTCACCGAATGGAAAACAGTTGATGTGGACTAGCACGCGAACCGATGAACACCAGAGTCAGTTATTTATCGCGGATTTTGTGCTTCCTGAAAATTAGTCTTATTTTGAGTTAGTGATTCATGCGGTTAATTGTTGGTTTGGCTAAGGAACAGCTTGTACGATGAAAGAAGTGATGTCTTGTGGGATTTTGTTGTTCCGAAAAAATCCCCACAAACAGTTTCTAATTATGGAGCATGCCAGTCGCTGGGACTTACCTAAGGGACATGTTGATCCAGGAGAGACGAAACGGGAGTGTGCCTTGCGTGAATTCACGGAAGAGACCGGAATCGCTGCGAAGTCGATCAAACTGATAAAAGGGTTTCGCTTTGAGCAAACCTATAAAGTGTCCAACTGGAAGGGACGCGGCAAAGATGTCAACAAACGCCTGGTGATCTACATGGCGAAGCTCAAGAAAGGTTGCCAAGCGAAAGTCCAAGTGACTGAGCATATTGGATACCGCTGGCTTGATTGGGATCCACCTCACGATATGCAAAAAAAGACGATCAACCCATTGCTGATTGAAGCTCAGAAGTTTTTTGACAAGAAATCCTGATGCATGGGATCTTGCCAGTGATGGGCCGAGCGTGTTACGCCGCTTTCGCGGTCGGTAGTAGAATCGTGAACTGAGTGCCGACTCCCACAGTGCTTTCGATTTTCATGCGACCGTCGTGATTGGTGATGATTTTATGGCATGAGGATAATCCCAATCCAGTACCCCCTTTACCGCTTTCATCAGGCCCATCTTTAGTGCTGTAGAACGGATCAAGAATCTGAGGTAGTTGATCTTGGGGAATGCCACAACCAGAATCTCGAATTGTGAGAACGGTCATTTGTTCGGCTTCATCGTGTTGAAGTTTTAACCAGATTGTGCCACCCATTTCTATCGCTTGTCGTGCGTTGGTTAATAGGTTGAGGAGAACTTGTTGGATTTGGTTTCCGTTACACAGTGTGTCCGGAATTTCTTCGATGGTCGCTTCCAAATTGATACGATACTTTGATAGCTCTCGTTCTAGTAGTACAAGTGCGTCGTCAATTATTCTGGAGAGATCTGTTGGTTCAATAACGTCGTTACGATTACGTGCCATACCGAGCACTGCGTTGGTAATCTTTGCAGCGCGTTGACTCGCCGCCAAGATTTTCTCAAACGCTTTGTCACGAGTTTCATCGTCTCGATGTCGCATTCCGATCTGAGCATAGTTCAGGACAGTCATGAGAATGTTGTTGAATTCATGGGTTGTTGTGCCGACTAATTCTCCCAGCGCTGTCATTTTTTGCGCCTGAAATAATTGTTGCTGCAACATATCAACCTGCTGCTGAAGATCGGGTGTCGAATCACCCGTGGACACTTCAGCTTCTTCTGTGACTTCAGCTTCTTCTGTGACTTCAGCTTCTTCTGTGA
>CAWVZW010000032.1:0-36740 GCA_963934735.1 uncultured Planctomycetaceae bacterium | reverse complement strand
GAAGCAATGCCGCCGGGTTCGGGCCCTGTGAGAAGGGGTTTCGGGGCTTTGGCTCGCGAGGCTTTATTTCTCCTGCTTGGTACCGAATCTTGGTAACTCTTTTTGGAGGGCATTTGTATGCTGATAGGAATTTCTGCAAGACATGGTCATATTAGTCACCAAACCCAAGAGCGCATTCAAGGAAAAATTGGAAAACTATTACGATTCTATAACCGTTTGACATCAATTGAAGTGACGATTGATCTTGGACATCGAGACAACCTGGAAGTTGAAATTCGGGCGACTCTTGAGCGGCATGATGATTTTGTTGCAACATCCACAGCACCGAGTGTTGTTGCAGCCGTTGCCGGTGCCGAACGGAAAATAGAACAACAAATTCGACGTTACAAGGACAAGAAACACAAAACACGTTCATCTCGTAGAGGTCGAGTCCCGGTGCGTGACTTTACTCCTGAGGTGAATTGACCAATTCAAACAAGTGAAAGTTTACTTGCTTTGAATCCCAAGGTTATTGGCGTACAGCAATCATGCTGATCGAAACCTGTATTAGTTGGGACTCTATTAAAGAGGACCATGAATGTAAAACGGTTTCATTGGAATTAGTAGATTGTTAAGTGAGCAGTAGTCGGTTTGGTTTATACCATTCAACGTAAACGACTCGATCTCACGGTTGCACAATTATCACACCATGTTATTGCAGTTAATGCAGTTGACGTAATGGTTTCATGGTGAATTAGTGTGATGTAATGCTAATGGAAAACATCATCCAAAAAGTATCGACGTATCGGCAACGGTATGGCAGTACTGGTGTTAGGGATTCGGTTAGTTTATTTTTGCGAGATTGAGTTTGGTTCGCTTATCAAAGGGATAATGCTCAATGAAATTCGCAGATTTTATGTGTGAGAAATCAATTCGGGTCGACTTACAAGCGGCCGATAAACCTAGTGTCATCCAAGAGCTGGTTGCTGCATTGGTGGAATCTGGACAGGTCAAAGAAGACGACCAAGCCGGTATTATTGAAGCCATCATGAAGCGAGAAGAACTCGGAAGTACTGGTATTGGTCGCGGTGTAGCCGTGCCTCATACGAAACACCCTAGTGTAGACAGTTTAATTGGCACTGTTGGCGTAAGCCCTGAAGGTGTCGAATTCGAAAGTCTTGATGGGGAAAGTGTACAACTTTTCTTTTTGTTGATTTCACCTCCGGATCGTCCTGGAGACCACTTGCGAGCACTAGAAAATATTTCTCGTCAATTACGAGATGATACTTTCTGCCGCTTTCTTAAGCAAAGTAAGACAGCTGGAGATATCAGCCAGCTGTTAGAAGAAGCAGATAATAACCAATTTGCTTCCTAGCGACTCCGAATCCTTTTGCAAGGCTTAGGATCCAGTGGCGAGGGCGGATTGTTTTTTGACGGTCAAGGTTCTGCGCTGATATGGGGAACTGCTCTGCAAAAGAAATGTAGCGTAAGGAGCAAGTGCTCCCTAACGTAGATTTTAATTTAAATAACCGAAACGTAGTTAAGTAACAGAAAACAATATGAGCATACAACCTACCGGACAACCCGACTCAGAAACTAACCCGTACACATCAAATCAACGTACCGACCAAATGCCAACTGCAGACCAAGAACAATCAGTAACCGTAAATAATACGGAAGGGCTGCACGCTCGACCGGCTGATCAGTTTGTGCGTTTGGCAATGCAATTTGATTCAGAGATTACGGTGTGCAAACACGGAGTTGATGCGGTGGATGGCAAGAGTATTTTGTCCATTTTAACGTTGTGTGCTACTCGCGGAACTGAATTAGTAATTAGAGCTCAAGGTGACGACGCAGAAGATGCCGTTTGCCAACTCAGCAAATTGGTCGAATTGGGCTTTGATGAATAATCCGTGATTCACATTTTTTCAAATCACATACAAATAACCAACACAGCGCTTTACCCTTTGGTGTTGCTTCAAGAACAAAAACGAAGCGACGCAATAACAGAGGCCCCCGTGCTGATCACAATACTGACGGGTGATCGCAAGGACTCGTGTTGCTCCGACAACGGGCAATAGTGACTTGCAAGTATGACTCCCTTTGAAAATAGGGCTATACAGAGTCGCCGCTGGTTTGTGACTGAAAGAAACCAATGCAAATACTCGAGGGTATTGCGGTTTCGCCAGGCGTTGCAATTGGCGAAGTCGTGGTGATCGATAACGAAGGATTTCGCATTCCTGCACGTTTTGTTACACAAGACGCGGTAGCGGGTGAGATTCTGCGATTAGATCAGGCGATTGCTAGTGTCAGTGAAGAGATTGCTAAGAACCGAGATAAGATTTCTGATCGACTTGGTGAACACTACGGCGCAATTTTTGCCGCTCACTTGCAGATGCTGCAAGACCCCACCCTGCATTCTGCGGTAGAAGAGATGATTCGTGAAAAAAATCACTCGGCCGAGTATGCCGTGTCAAAGACATTACGCGGTTACGCCAAAGTGTTTCAGGATTTAGATGATCAGTATCTCTCAGAACGAGCGCACGATATCTTTGACTTGGAGAAGAGTTTGCTTGGTAAGTTGTTGCGGCGACGTCGTGAGTCGCTTAATAATCTTTCCACACCGCTTATCGTGCTCGCTCATAATCTCACCCCTAGCGAAACAGCTAAACTTGATCCTCGATTCGTGTTAGGATTTGCGACTGAAATTGGTGGCCCCGGCTCGCATACTGCGATTGTCGCTAAAGGCCTAGAAATTCCTGCTGTGGTGGGGATGGGTCAGTTTTTAACAGATATTTCCGGCGGTGATGTTGTCATTGTTGATGGCGATCACGGACAGGTTATTCTCAATCCAGATGAACCCACACTGGCCCGCTATCGCACAGAAGTAGAACATCACCGGTCTCAAGCAGCAGAATGGTCGGTCTTGCGAGACTTACCAGCGATAACTACCGACGGTACTGAAATACAACTCGGTGCAAATATTGAATTTCCGCACGAGGTAGCCACTTGCTTAGAGCGTGGGGCAGATCTCATCGGGTTATATCGCACTGAGTTCTTGTATCTCGGTACAGATGAAGAACCGACCGAGGAAGATCATTATGTCGCTTACACGCATGTCATAAAAACAATGGCTCCCCGCCCAGTCGTCATTCGGACACTCGATCTTGGCGCTGATAAAATGGGGCAATTACCGTTGCATGAAGAAGAAAGCAACCCTTTCTTAGGCGTTCGCAGTATTCGCTTGTCATTACGTAATTTGGATTTGTTTCGAATCCAATTGCGGGCGGCATTGCGAGCAAGTGCGTTAGGTAAAGTTCGGATCATGTTCCCCATGATTACGACGCTTGATGAACTGAGACAAGCGAAGATGCTATTGATCGACACGATGGAAGATCTAACGGAAGATCAACTCGAATTCGATGAAAATGTCGAAGTTGGAATGATGGTCGAAGTTCCAGCTGCTGTGATGATGCTTGATAAACTTCTTCGCGAAGTCGATTTTATCAGTATCGGAACAAATGACCTTATCCAATACTGCCTTGCAGTAGACCGAAGTAACAGTACTTTGGCCGATTTATACCGAGCCAGTGATCCGGCCGTACTACGACTAATTCAGACAACATTAAATCTGGCCAACGCGGCCAAAGTGCCGGTAAACCTATGTGGTGATATGAGTACCACTCCGCGCTATATTCCACTGCTCTTGGGCTTGGGATTGCGCAGCATGAGTTTACCACCCAGCGCTATACCCGAAATTAAACAGGTCTGTCGCAGTTTCAACATTAAACAATGCGGTGAAATTGCCAAGCGAGCTATGTTGCTCGACAGTGCCCGAGAAGTAGATACATTTTTGACTCAAGAGATTAGGCAGGTTATGCCGGATCTTGCTCCCTAAGGATTTCACTCCTGTTGGCAACAGTCAAACAACAGAAAATGGTAACCCAATGAAAAAAGAAATGATAATCAATGTGTCGCAACCCGAGGAATGTCGGGTCGCGGTCATCGAAGATGGACAACTTGAAGAGCTCTATGTTGAACGAGCCAGTCAAGGCAATTGTGTCGGAAATATTTATAAGGGCAAAGTCGTTAATCTCGAACAGGGCATTCAAGCTGTGTTCGTGGATTTTGGTATTGGCCGAAATGGTTTCTTGCATATTAGTGACGTTGAGCCGCAATACTATCGTCAGGGTGGATTTGATCCTACCAAGCCGATTGATCAGCAAAACGATAAAAAACAAGACAAGAAAAAACAGGATTCACGGCGTAAGGGCCGCGGACAACAACGCCATTACAACGGTGGTCGCCCGCGAGTGAAGCCTCCGATACAAGACATTTTTAAGAAGGGTGATGAGGTTTTAGTTCAGGTAATCAAAGAAGGAATTGGTAACAAAGGGCCGACGTTGTCGACCTATTTAAGCATTCCCGGTCGATACCTCGTGCTCATGCCATCCTTAGGTCGTGTCGGTGTTTCGCGAAAGATTGAAGATGACAAAGAGCGTCGAAAGCTGCGTGACATATTGCTGGATCTTGAGCCTCCGAAGGGCCTTGGATTTATCGTCCGAACTGCTGGCCTCGGCAAAAAACCTGGTGATCTAGAACGTGACCTGGCCTACTTGATTCGGCTCTGGAAAGCGATCGTAAGGCGAGTCGAGAAGACTCAAACGCCGGTGGATATTTACGAAGAGAGTGATATTATCATCCGCACGATGCGTGATACAGTTAATTCGGATATGGATGCGATCTATATCGATGAAAAGGATGCTTATAAACGTGCGCGAGTTTTCTTGGAAATGATTATGCCCAAGTTCGTGGATCGTTTACATCTCTATGATGGCAAACAACCAATCTTCCATAAATATCAACTTGATCAAGAGATTGCTCGAATATATAAACGTGAAGTTAAGCTCAAGGAAGGTGGCTCCATTGTTATTGATCCGACCGAAGCACTGGTCGCGATCGATGTTAATAGTGGTAACTTCCGGACGGACAGTAATGCTGAAGTGTCCGCTTATAAAATGAACTTGAACGCGGCTAGAGAAATAGCTCGTCAACTTCGTTTACGCGACTTAGGTGGCGTTATTGTTAATGACTTCATTGACATGCGACAAGAAAAGCATCGGCGGGGAGTGGAACGCGCATTACGTGACGCGATGGACCGAGATCGAGCTCGCACAAAGATAATGCGAACCAGTCCATTTGGCTTGATCGAAATGACTCGTCAACGGATTCGCCCTAGTCTCAAACGCAGCGTCTATGACGATTGTCCTTGTTGCTCAGGTCGTGGTATCGTGAAAACGGCTGAAAGTATGGCGATCGAAGTTGTTCGTAAATTGATGATGGCTAGCCGTAAAAATGAAATTACGCGTGTTACTGTTCGAGTGCATGAGGGCGTTTCGGCTTACTTAAACAATAAGAAACGGCGTGAAATCATGGCCCTTGAAGAAACCGGAGATATGGTTATCCAAGTCCTTAGTATCGAAGGGTTATTCCCGGAACATTTGGAGTTAGATTGCCGCGATGCTAAGGGTAAACAGGTTAAAGTTTGATGGGCACCGTATTTAGGTTCCACCGAGAGTAAACTAGTGAAAAAGAAATTGGAATCCGCTGATTAGCCCCTCGACGAAAACGGATTCTTGGGATATTTTTAACGGTTCATCGCATTTATGCGAGATAGTTTTACCGCTGATTTTTTAATGCAAATCAGCAACAGACACATTTTTTGGATAATAGAGCGTTATTATGTACGCAATCATCGCCGACGGTGGCCGTCAATATAAAGTAGAAGAAGGTCAAGAGCTTGAAATTGATCTTCGTGACGTTAATGCTGGTGACGAGATCACCTTTGACCGAGTGCTGACGATTTCTAGCGAAGACGGTGTCAAAGTTGGCCAACCTGTAGTAGACGGCGCTTCGGTTACAGCAGAAGTGATCGCTGAAATTAAGGGTGAAAAAATCCACGTCCAAAAATTCCGTCGCCGTAAAAACTCAAAACGCCGTACTGGCCATCGCCAGCGTTACATCAAAGTCCGTGTATCAAGCATCACCGGCTAATATTTCACGGATATCAATTTCCCCATTTGTGTAAATTGATGGCGTTATTGGCGGCACTTAGCGTGCACTAACGCTTCAGGTTTGTTCAGCATGGAGTGCTGCGTGTTGTTGTTCGTCTTGAGGGCGATTGTCGTGCCCTTTTCCCGCGGTGAATTCAATGTGATCTAAGAACTTCACATTGGCACATTCATCAATTTCATCCATTTGACAGGCGGCGTGATCGGGAATGAAAAACCGAAAAGGCCCACCCTGGTCAATACTTAAAATAGCGCCGTCCATGTGATGCACAATCAAGGCTCTGTCGGAGACGGCCACCAGTGGAATGCTGGCATGGAAATCGTCTAACGATCCGTGTAGGCCAATATGAGTTGCCTCCGGTGCAGGCTCACATAGCTGCAAAAGACCCTGAAGCTGAACAGCGGCGCCTGTTCGCTTTGGTAACAGCGTGGCAATGTCAGCTACTTGGTATTCACCGCCTACATCTGAGGCTAGTTGCTTAGCTGTCAGCTCTAATTCGGTTTGTACTAAGCCGGATACTCGAAGTGTTTGTATGGAATTGTTCATGGGAAGTGAATTCTAACGCATTGGTTTCAGGGTGGACAGTTTGATTTTTTTGACGGTTGTGTCAGTGGTAACACTGCCATACGCTGACAATCTGCAGCGGCTACCGACATGAATTATTCTAACCCATAGGCTCCGGCTGGAGGTGTATGAATACCGGTTAGTCTGGCGATACGCCCGTTGCCAAGGAACCGTGGTTCAATCGTAATGTGGACCCCAAAATTATCACGGCTCTCGTCATAATTAATGCCAGCGCGTACGAGCAAGGACTCGCCGATTCTCACTAACGACAAGCTTTGCCCGATATTACCGGTATCACCGAGGTCGAATGAAGTGCCGATGATAGCGATCCATTTTTGCGACATTTTGTAACTTGCCGCTGCATTGAATATGTGGCTGGAAATGGGACCGTCGATCATACGATAACCTAAAAACAGGCGTCCGTTTTCTGGACGACTCAAGACGCCGCCCACACTGACGGTCTTTAACCCACCACCGTAAAAGTCAAAGTAGCCGTCGGATAAAATGGTCAAGCGATCTCCGACGTGCCAGCGGTAATCGTAGTCAAACAAGCCCGTGTGTTGACCTTCGTTATTGTCAGCATCTGGAAACAGTAGTATTTCTGCGTTGAGAACCATCCAATCCACCACGTGCTGTTTTCCTGTAATCCCACGTTTCGTCTGCCAACGTTGTTCCGTTGCTAAGCGGAATGTCATCGCGTCATCCGCAACTTCCGTAACCGGTGAAGTGACATTTCCTTGGATGTTCGCCCGATAAGCAAACATCCGTTCGTCCCATTTACTGGCGATGTTTTGACCCGCAACGCCCCCAAAGGTGTCAAAAAAGAAACGCCGACGGTAATGTTCTTGAGCATCATCGTCTAAGGCATCGTAACGCGGAAATCGATCCATATTTTCGCTAGCGTCTGCCCAATAGGCGTCGAGCATCCAATTCACTTTATGGGCTAATCCGCTGACATTGAAAAGTTTACTTTTGATATTCGGATCAGTTCTCGACATGGGCAGGCTTGAACGAATACCGACTTGGCCAAAGGTTCGAGTGACACTTTGGTGCGAGATGTCATCGCCCCAATAGGCCGCTTCGCCAAGCAGATAGGGGACCACTTTGATATGGCCCCATTGCATAGGGAAATCAATTTCTTGCCGACTAGCAGCACGGATACCCGAATACTTTTGTTCTTCACCCGCGAGCAGATCAAACTTAGCTTGTTCGGCGACGTCGAGCGGCGTGCTGGCCGGTTTGAGTTGTCCAAATCCCACGCTGGTGTGTTCGTGCCATGTTGCTCGGTCCCCGAAGATGGATTCACCAAGCCAGTAATGATCGAGCTTAGGGAGCCAGTCGGTTTGAGTAAAAAAGTTGTTTACACGAATGTTCGCGGCCAGATTCCATACTGAGTTGTCAGTAATCTTTTTTAATTCAACTCCGGTCATGGGATCTTTTTCTTGATCCCAAACGCGTTCGTAGAACTGTTCCATAAAATTTCGGTCACTGATTAACCCGACTTCGGCACTCAATTGAATACCATCGCGCAATAATTGTCGGTGTTGCCAGAATATCCGCCCGCGAAAATCACGTTCCGGCGTTACGTTGCGGCGATCTCGGCCGAGGTTGTCGGTGCCGTGGTCCTGTAGTCCCCACGCATCGAGTTGGCCGCGACTTAGACCCGGCAGACCGAACATGTCGTCGCGCTGGTATTCGTACAAAGTCCCAAAAGCAACTCCTCGTTCACTGAGCAAGTCGGTGGATAGCGACCAAGTTGTGTTCTGAGGAACTTCTTCAACATTAAAAATCTGAAATGCATTCCAATCAATGAGTAATTGTTGGCCGTAAACCCGATCAGTTTTGACGCGGATTCGATCCAAATAGAATGAAGAGTTATCGACTCGCGAACTCATCTTAGGCCAATAGAAAACAGGGACTCCGTCGAAGAACAAGAAGTTGTCTTTGCTGGTTGCTGTGATTTGATGATCAAAAATAGGCTCGCCAGTAACTAAGTGGCGTTTTTGTTTTCCTGTGATAGGATCGATACTAGGTTGTTGTCGATCGACAATTTCAATCTTGTCGGATTGGAACCAATAGCTAGGAATGCCCATGCGACTAGATGTTATCGCAGTTCCGTATGCTCGAAATGTTTGTCGATTGACTTGCTGCAGTACATCGGCCTTGATCCGCATTAAGCCGTCATATTCGTTGACCGGAGTTAAGACTTCCGCATTGAGTATCATCCCCTGTTCTTGGGTGACGTTGTAATACATTCGATCGGCATAGATCACTCGATCGTCTTGGCGGAAAATGATGTTCCCCTCGAGGTAGACTTCGATCGGCGTGTTTGAGTCGGTAACGGATCCGCCTTGCAGTTGATCAAATGCGGGTCCCCAGAGCACCATACTGTCGGTTTCGATAGTGACAACTGAGGAATCACTGTCGCCGCCTTGAATTCCGTCGATGGTAACACGAACTCCCGATTTTGCGATTGCGAGTGAACCACCGCCGGTCGTGTTTTGTTCAACGTGCAGACTCCAATTAACATTGCTGCGTCCCTGTAAACGCAAACGATGCTTGCCAACACCCACACTATTGTCAGCAGCGGTCGTTGCTGGATCTAATTGCGTATCTGGATCTTGATAACTGGCAAACTGTACCGCTGTTTTCTCTTGATTTGCTTTCCAGCGGGCCGTTGCACGGTTGTAGACGTTTGTTGGTGTCCGCGGTGCGGCTATGGTTCGTTCAGGAGTAACCCGGATTGTGGCCGAACTTGATAGACGGCCTAACCATTGGTTGTCGGTCAAGATACGATTGGTGGGTGATGAGTGACTGTTCTCTACTTGGTGTAGTCCAGCGATGCGTTGTTGCTCAATACGCGTGTTATCACCTTCAAGATAAACAATGAGATTATTTGGAAGCCCTGCTGTTGGGTCAGTGCGGTCGATCCACAGTACGGCGGATTGCCCGTGCGCAGAAAATGATCCCTGTCGCAATTGGCACTGGCTTAACTGCCAGACCTCATAGGACCCGACAGTCCAAGTAAACCCGACGTCACCTGTGATTGTGATGGGAGCATTGTTTTGATTTGTCGGGAATTGAATTTCCACTGAACATACGGTCGCCGGCAGCAATCCGAGGAGCGAAATGTGCACCGCAAACAGCGCAAAATAACGTGCCCAAATAGCATTTTGATAACGAAGGTTATGGACGATGGCGGTCAAATTGATGCGCGGGGAGATTTGAGCGGTTTGTATGAAAAAACGTGCGATATCCTGCAAAACATAGGTTTATAGGTCGCAAAAGTATACGAATTTAGAGGAGTTAAAACAATGCTAATACCCACAGAGAGCATGAGCCTGAGTATCCACAAAAAGGACCGCATCGCAGCGGGGGCTTCGATGAAGTTAAGTATCGTCCACCGCAGGAGATTTTGTGCTTGGGGTGGGTATAAGAGCCAGCGCGGCGGCAAGGTATAGTGTGGGCATTAGCGGTGCCCGCATGCGCATATCTGACCAATAGACGGCGTGTACGAGAGTAAAGGCTAGGATCATCACGATTCCCAGTTTCATGGGAGTAGTAAGCCATTGGTTACTCTGTCGCACTGAAAACCCAAAAACAACGATAAACAATGTTAAATACCAACCCCCGACAGCCAATCGCTGGAGGACTCGCCCGGTGTTTGGTAGCGGACTCCACAACTTACCGACACGACGCACGACGGACCGCGCGAATAACTTCGGTTGCTGGGAAATATGATATTTAGCAACTTCATAAGCAAACCGATCACGTTCGATTTCATTGCGTGAAATGACCTTGGGTTGCACCATCGCTCGCGGTCCCCAAAAGTCATAACTGGGGTTCTCCGAGATGTTGAACCGCCGCACACCACGATTAAAATGCTGAGCACCATAGGTACCCAGAGGCTGGTCTAGATGTTCATAAAACAGCGGATTGTTGCCTAGCAAAAGTGTGTAACCTCCATGAGTCGTTGCAAGGACTGGTTTGCCAAGACTGATTTGATTGCGAATGACCCAAGGAGCGATCGTCACCAATAAACAACAGCCAACGAGGAGATTAGTGCGTAGTTGTTCTTTCCACGGTACTGTTTTTGAGAACATTAGAACCAATAGCCCCATCGCTGCGAAAACGAAAAACGTCGGGCGGCACAGTCCGGCAACCCCCAGAGTTACTCCTGTTAATACGATATTTAACTTGTTTGCATTGTCGACCGTTCGTACTAAGAGCCAAATCGCCAAAATTCCGAGGAGAGTGGCAGTCGTTTCGGTCATGGTTAGGACGGATTGATTCAACAGGATCGGATCAACGCAAACTAGCGTGGCAGCCAATAGGGCAACGGGCTTGCGACTCATCATCAGTGCCACGCGGTAGGTGAGAAGAACTGTGAGGACGCCAAACAAGATGTGGATTCCACCAACCCAAATGCCATGAGGTATTCCAAGTAACATGCCCAGTGAAAGTATGAGTGGGTACACAGGCGGACGAAAAGCTGTTGGTTCGGCATCCAGACGATAGGTGCCGGATTCAACTAAGTTCACCGCAATCGCTCGGTAACTATCAGGGTCTGATTCCGATAGCGACTCGAATTGAAATCCAACAACGGCGAGTCTCATAAGCAATGCCATGAGCAACACGAGTAATAGCCATTTATGTTGTTTAACGATCGTTTTCATTTAGACTTTTGGCTAGCGGTTATTGCTGTAGGCTAAAGAGAATAATATTGGCTCCGAGGCGGGCCGCATCCTGATGGGAATAGCCCTTACATTCGATTGAGACTTGATTTTCAAGTGCACAACTTAAGTCATAGGGCGAAAAGGCGACGGCTAATCTGCCGTTAATGTGAATCGCTTCAACATGGGGTGCACCACGGGTTTCGAGTATTTCCGCCATTTGTGATTCGGATCGTACGCTGGGTGTTCGTAAAGTAATCGCTGTAAGATCAAATCCATCGTATTCGTCAGTAAACATCGCGTGGTCTGGAGGTAATCGTCGCAGCGCATCGTTGGGAAAGATAAGGCTCATTTCTCGACGAAACGATTCCGCAAAAGTACGACTCGCGCATATCGCATCTCCGAAGAGCACACCGCCGTTTTCCACAAATATCCGCAAAGCTTGCCTTTCCTGTGCGCTGAATTTGAATCCTTGCCGACCATGGATAAACACCAACGGGTATTGCTGTAGCGAATCGGTTAGCGTTAATACTCGACGGCCAGTTGTTACGCGGATATCGAGTTGCGTACTGAGCACTTGCAAGAGGTTATTGAGTGCACGAGGGGCATCGTCGTTACCTCCGTTATGCGAGATTTCGGGAATCGTCAGGGTTTTCCGCAGTACGGATGTTGTCGTGGGCGTGGTTGTTGAAACGAGTGGTCGGTCGAGCTTGTCACGCAATTCACGACCTGTGGCGTAGCTCAAAATATTTGTTCCAAGTGCTAGTCGTTGATTAATCTCAGTCTGGATATTTTTGGCAATTCGATCGTCACCACGAGGGTTGTACAATTCCCAATAGCACCCCAACGGGACGCTACTGTAAACAATACTGGTTCGGCAACAGGTTTGAACGCCATGTATTTTGCCGATCATACTAGGGTCAATGCGTGAATCCGCAAACCAAATGGCATGATTCGGAGGTAATGGCGCTAGTGGGCTTTGGGGAAATAATTCTTTCATTAGTTGTTGGAATTGAATGTCAAATTGCGGCTGTTGACAGCTATTTTCTACAAACAAAAATCCACCTTGATTTACATATTCAACTAGTCCCTTTTTTTGCCCGGCGGTCAAGTCAAGCGAACCCTTGCCGCTAATAAACAACACTGGTGTTTCCAATAGGTCGGTAGTGGACGCTAAGTTGATATCAATGCTCTGCCATGTCAAATACATGTCCCAGCGTCGCTCAGTGTGCAGCACAATGTTTTGCATATCATGGGCGTGTTGATTCCAGGCACCATCGTTTGTTTTCCCATATTTGAGTTTAGCAATAACAACGGGGCGTCGACCTTTGGATAAATAAAGCAAGGCAAATGAAGTTGCGACGGCTGGTAGGTGCTCGCCGTGGGCCAATGAGCCGGTCCACGACCCTCGTAATGTATCTTGGAGGTTGACGATGTACTCGCAGCCCAAGCGGTACCAATCTGTCGTGCCGATGTAACGCTTTCCGGTAAGCCGTCCGACGCGTTCGATACAGTACATGTAATAGAAATATGCAGAGTCTTTGGTGAACGCGTTGGAACCAACTCGAATGCGACGAGCCAACCAGTTGAGTCCTTTATCGATTTGATCATTGACGGTATTGCTACCACAGCACTGGACTTTCCCTGCAATAATCCGTTGTTCAATATTAACTTGCTTGCCTTGAGTGATAACCATCGATGCAATACCGGCGCAGGTCATACTGACCGATGGCGTAGGGCCGAAGGAGCTGTCATAGCTCCAGCCTCCGGTACTGACTTGCCGCGATGACCAATATGCATTTGCGGCACGCCACGTTTGAGGTGGAACTCCGATTCCTTGTCGTTCGGCTTCATGCAGAGCAAGCAACGCGAATTGGCTGTTTGACGGATCGGTGGAGGGTAGTTTTGACCCATAACCCCACCCGCCGCTTGTCGGTTCTTGAGCGTTGATTAGCCACTGGGCGTTGCGGCGGATTAATAATTGATCGCGTTGTGGTTCCGCTTGGCAAAATACCATTAACTGTAGTGATACGACGTAGGTATGTTGAGACATCTTGGCGCTACGTAAATAGGACAAGGCTTTGACAATAGTAGGGTCCTGATGATCCAGGCCACAATTCAATAGTGCCAAAGTTGCTAAACTGCTCACTCCATCCGGAAATAAGGTAACTCCGGTAGGTGCTGTGAATTGAGGAAACGAACCATCAATGCGTTGTTGCGTTTTAAGAAACTTCACACCGCGGTCGATTGAGTTGTTGACTTGCGCAGCTGTTATTTCAGCGTGACTTGTGGACGGAAGTACCACAGCAAACAGGTATTGCAGTATTAATAACACTACGAGTTTTGGGGCTTTTCGGCTCATAGGTTTCATTTAGAGTAAGTGTCCCCATAGGCAACGCAGCGGGGTCGGTGTGTGCAGGGGATTTATTGTTGAATTGAATGAATGGGTCGTTTTTAGCGATACAATTAAGTGTAGCAATTGGTGGTCCGGAAATAACGGACGATTGGTTATCTTCTGAGATTGCGTATTAATTTAGGGATGATTGGTAAACATGGCAATGTTAATCGAGATGTGATGTTACCACATTTTCAATGAATGACGATGAATGCCCTTGAATGCTTAGATTGACAGCATGGTAAGCAAACGAGCAATGATAGAATGAAAGACGGTGTTAAGCGAATTTTGTTTGGCTGGGAGTGCTGCCGACAAGTGGCCGATTAACCGAAACTGTTATAGACAAAAAATCGCGGGTATTAAAAGATATACTCGCAAAAGTATTGCCGATGAATTTCACTGTCGGCGAGATTCACGAAAATAGTGTTTGTGCGCGAGTATATCGTTTGTAAATTAAGTTTGAATTGTGTTGTTTGCACAGAGAGTAGGAATTGATTTTGTCGAGTCCACAGAAAAGCCTGGGAGAAATTCTCAAGGAGTTTGCCCATCATCGTCTCGTCATGAAGCAAGAGTTGCAAAAGGTGATTATTGGTCAGGACGAGGTCATCGAACAGCTATTTGCAGCTGTGTTTACCGGTGGCCACTGTTTACTTGAAGGCGTACCGGGTCTAGCCAAAACGATGATGGTTAGTACATTGGCAAAGATTCTGGATACTTCCTTTAACCGAATTCAGTTTACACCGGATCTGATGCCTAGCGATATCACGGGAACCAACGTGTTAGAAGAGGACGATCGTGGGAAGCGCAGTTTTCGATTTGTCGAGGGTCCCATTTTCAGCAATATTCTATTAGCGGATGAAATTAACCGTACTCCTCCTAAGACGCAGTCAGCATTATTACAGGCGATGCAAGAGGGGGAAATTACGGTTGGTGGAATAACTTACGAGTTACCACAACCATTTTTTACGATTGCAACTCAAAATCCAATTGAACAAGAAGGCACTTATCCCTTGCCTGAAGCGCAGTTGGATCGTTTCATGTTCAATATCAAGGTCGGGTATCCGAGTCTAGCCGAAGAAGAGATGATTTTGACGGCAACGACTCGAAATGAAAAACCAGAGGTCAAAAAAGTCTTATCGGCTCGGGCGATTATCAATCTGCAAAAACTGGTAAATCGCGTCGCCGTTAGCGAACAGATCGTGCGTTATGTTGCCAAGGTCGTTAGAGCGACTCGCCCTACGAATGAAGATTCGCCGGAATTTATTAAAGAGTTGATTGACTGGGGAGCGGGTCCTCGCGCGGGCCAGTTCTTGATTCAGGGTGGCAAAGCGATTGCTGCGATGGACGGTCGTTTTAGTATTGCTATCGATGATATTAAACGCATAGCAATTCCCGTATTACGTCATCGTCTTAGTGCAAACTTTCAGGCACAAGCCGAGGGGATGACGACGGACGATATCGTCTTGCGATTACTGGAAGAAATTCCCTTGCCGACTGCTGAAAAATATGAATAGCTATCGAGATGGACTGCGTTACGCCAATGGCGATCTCAGCCATACTTGCTGTGAAGAGAATTATGCCTAGGAACTTACAATGACAGCTGTCGAGTCTTATTTGAAGCCGGAAGTGATCAATCAGATCAAGCGGCTCGATATGCGCGCTAGGTTTGTCGTTAAAGGGTTTCTACAAGGGTTACATGCGAGTCCGTTTCAAGGATTCTCGGTGGAGTTCAGCGAGCATCGGCGTTACACCTATGGTGATGATCCGCAGGACATTGATTGGCTTGTTTATGCCAAGACGGATAAATACTATGTAAAAAAATTCGAAGCGGAAACAAATATCACTGGTTATCTAGCAATGGATTTGAGCCAGTCGATGGCTTACACGTACCGACAGGAATTGAACAAATTTGATTATGCAATATGTTTAGCTGCGGCGCTTGGTTACTTAATGATTCACCAGCAAGACCCAGTTGGATTGGTGACATTTGATGAAAAGATACGCGACTTTATACCGCCTCGATCCCGCAGATCACAACTTTCAACTATCCTCTCGCGGCTTTCGACTTTAAAGCCCGAGGGGAAAACCGATATCTGCCAAAGTCTCAATCAACTTGCGTCTAGACTCAAACATCGTAGCTTAGTCATGGTTTTTTCGGATCTGCTAGTGGATCCAGAACCGGTTCTTGAATCATTGAGGCGATTGCGCCACGGGCGTCATGATATTATTCTGTTTCACGTGCTTGATGAAGCGGAAGTTACTTTTCCATTTTCCGGTATGGTTGAATTGCTGGATCCCGAGTCCGAGGAATCGGTGGTTGTTGACGCCGCTGGATTTCAAAAGGATTATATGCAGGAAGTCACGGAGTTTCGAGAGACTTATCGCCGAGAGTGCCAGTTAATTGGAGTAGATTATGTTGAATTGGATACGAGCATGCAATTCGACAAAGCGTTAACAGAGTATTTGTTGAGTCGTCGTGCGCGTGGTTAGCTCACAAACTGCTGGCACCTAGTACATATTTACATAGATAGTAATCACAGAGATTCACAGACGGTGGCTCCCTTGTTAGGTGCCTACGTCGAAACAAGGGATTTGAAGTTGTGGCTTTTTTGAATGCATCGATGATGATCGGTGGACTGCTGATAGCGGTTCCGTTTTTGATTCATCTGGCAATGCGTCGCAAGCCGACAGCAGAGTTGTTTCCCGCCTTGCGATTTGTTCGCAAAAAACAGGTTACCAATAAACGGACGCTACGATTCAAACAATGGTTGTTGCTGTTATTACGAAGTTTGTTGCTAGCGATTCTGGTGTTCGCCTTAGCGGGTCCATCCGCTGATCGTTTGGTTGCTGGCAATTGGGTTATCATCGGCGTTCTGAGTCTACTGATCATGTTGGTTGCTGTCGTATTGATAACTGCTGTTGCAGGTCAGGTGAGCCGCTCGGTGGTATTAATGATCACCGTCGTATTGTTGTTATTAACCGGATTTGACGGATTGTTTGTTTACAGCACACTGACAAACGATGAGAGTGTGCTTGTTGGTGATGAGGATGCTGCGGTTGCTGCGGTACTGGTATTTGATAATTCACCACGCATGGGCTATCAGCAAAATGATCAGACGCGTTTGGCTGCGGGGCAATCAATTGGCGATTGGCTCGTACGACAGTTACCCAATGACAGTCAGATTGCGGTGGTTGACTTGGCTGCGCAGCCCCATGTTTTCAGCCAGGACATTAATTCTGCGGTGCATGCAATTGAACAATTGCAAATTACGTACACGCCGGAAACGTTGCAAACAGCAATTCGTAGTGCACTGGAATTGATTACGACCAATGAGTTAACGCGCCATGAGATTTACTTGTTCACGGATCTTGCAAAATCCGCTTGGGAAACTATTCCCGAATCATTGTCGGTGGCATTACGAGCAGCCGACGTCGAGTTGTTCCTAGTTGATGTTGGGCTAGAACAACCTGATAATGTTGCCTTGGGAATTGCCAAATTGAGTGGCGCTGTGTTAACTCAACACGGTAGCATTGACCTCACCGTCAATGTACAGTCGATCGGCCGCGCCACACAGCGAACGGTTACACTCAAATTAGAGAACCCGGATCTGACGTTGCCGGTTATTACCGATGGTGAATTGCAAACACCAACGGCCACGAAGTTGGCTGAACAAGTAGTTGCGTTTTCGGCAACGGAAGTTCCAACTGCGCAAGTGTTGTCGTTTTCCCTTTCAGGATTGGCACCTGGGGAACATCATGGATCGTTGACTTTAACGGGCGTTGATGGCTTGGCTATTGATGATGTCCGATACTTTACGGTTTCAGTTCGCCCGGCATGGAATATTCTCGTCGTTGCTCCTCCGGAGGTTCCAACGCGGTTCTTTACCGAAGCGGTTGCTCCCGCCTCGGAAAGGCAAATTGGCCATTCACCCTACCGCATAAAAGTTGTCCGTGACCGCAATTTAATAGGCGAAGAATTATCCACATACACCGGTGTTGTGTTCATTGATCCACCTCCATTATCTAAGGATTTACAGCAACAATTGTCACTGTACGTCGCCAACGGTGGGTCATTGGGTTTGTTTTTGGGTCATAACATGGAGTTGTCTGCCGATAGCTTGGAAGCGGATTTGATTGGTGGGACGTTGACTCGGCAATGGCGGGCAGACGCGGGTAACTTTTTGGAAATCCGAGATGCTCAACATCGATCGTTGCGATCCTTTCAAGCCATGGCCGGTTCGGTTCCTTGGGCCCGGTTTCCAATAATGCGGTACTGGCATCTGGAAAATCTCGACGCCCAAACGCAAACCGTGATGGAGTTTAGCGATACGCGCCACCCCGCGTTGGTGCAACGTAACCAGGGGAAGGGGACCGTTTTGACATTGCTCACGCCAATTTCGGAGCCAGCTCAGATTCCCCAACGGACGTCGTGGAACGAGTTAGTTAGTGGTGATGATAATTGGCCGTATTTCTTACTCATCAATGGGATTACTGAGACTCTAGTGAGCACTGGTGAATCACGTTTCAATTATCTTGCAGGCGAAACCGTCCAGATCAGCAACGCCTCGACGACCTACCCAGACCGCTATCAATTGTTTACGCCGGATACAGACGTACAGGACACAAGGGTCTTAGCGGATGTAATTCAGATTCCGTTTACACAACGCCCAGGTGCTTATCGCCTCAAGGGAATTCAAGATGGCCCAATTGTTCGAGGTTTTTCGGTCAATGTACCGGAGCAATATAGTGACCTGCAACGTTTGACATCCGCTGCGCTGGAACGCCGCTTAAACGGCATTGATTTTCAAGTTGCTCGCAGTCGACATGAAATTGAATTTGGGGTCAGGCAGCGGCGGGTCGGGCAGGAGTTCTATCCGTTGTTACTGGTATTGTTTGCGATTGTGTTTTTCTTAGAACATCTAATGTCCAATCGATTCTACGGCCAGCAGCAAGCAGTAGCACCGATCGAATTGCAACCGGAAATTTAAAGGGATAAACGAACATGCAACAGTGGTCATTAGACCCCGTTTTTGACAGCTATGCAGTCGTGATTACGACGGTAGTGCTGCTGTTGTGCACGTTTCTATTGGTACGGCCTCGAAATAGTTTGTCTGGTGGGCGAGCGCGGGTGTTATTGGTCCTGCGGTGTTTAATCGTGTTGATTCTTGCCTTGGCTATGTTGCGTCCGAGTAAAACGATTTCAGAATTACAGACTAAAAAAGCCCTAGTCATGTTCCTCGTTGACGAGACACAAAGTATGACCCATCCCTCGATCGAACCAGAAATCTCGCGGTGGGAACACCAACAGGCAACTTGGGATTCGGTCCACCGTGTTCTTGATGCTCGAGCGGATGATGTGTCGGCTCGGCTATTTGGTTATACGGACACGATCAGCGAAAACAGAATTGGTTCTGCAGAGGCTTTTTCTGCTGAACCCTTGGGGATGCAGACGGATCTCGGTACCTCACTATATGAAGCGGTGATGACCGAACCAGGTCGACAAATTCACGCAGTTGTATTGATGGGCGATGGGACGCAGACGAGCTATCGACCTCAGATCGATATGCGTGAAGCGATCAGTGTCTTACGAAGTATGGGAGTTGCTCTGATTACCGTCCCCTTTGGCCGTGAGGGTGATACGTTGCAAGCGCGCGATGTGTCCATTGAGCAGTTGCCGCAGCAATATCGGGTGTTTTCGGGTAATGATGTTAGTATCGATTGCTTGGCACGACTAAAGGGGGTTGCGAATCGGCCGTTACGCGTGCAATTGCTATTGAAATCCGAAGATGAGAGTATGGTGGTCCAAGAGACAATTGAAATTGTGGCGGAAAACGCGGATGAAGTGGTTCCTGTCCGTTTTCAATGGACCGCCAAGGCACCGGGCCAATATCAAATGGCTGTGAAGATCGAAACTGTAGACGGAGAATTACTCTTACAAAACAATACCCAAACGGCATTTTTGACGGTTCTTGAGGGCGGATTGCGAGTTCTTTATTTTTATGGCAACCGGCTCGGTGAACAGTTAGAGCTACGTCGTTCATTGGGATCTTCACCAGACATCGAGTTGTTAGAAAGCTACATTCGTCACGGCAAAAATCCGCGTTGGCCAGACCCACGCACCAACACAGTTTTAGATGGTGACTTTGATCTAATTATTATTGAAGATGTCCATTCCCAAGCATTCGGACAAGCAAATCTGCAAGCGATCGCTGATGCGGTAGAGCAGGGCAAAGGATTGATGATGGTTGGTGGGTACTATAGTTTTGGGCCCGGCGGTTATCGTCAAACTCCAGTGGATGCAGCCTTGCCAATTGAAATGGAAATATTTGAGAAGCAGGAAATTGGTGTCGAGAATCCGATTAGAAAGATGTTTCACCTCGATCGTGAACTTACGATGCGACCGACCAGTAGTCACCCTGTTACGAGCATCTCGTCGCTGACGACCGCTTGGAACGATCTGCCCGTTTTATTGGGAGCTAATCGTTTTCAAAAAGTGAAGTCGTTTGGAAAAGTGTTGCTCGAGACGGGCAAGCAGGAACCACTTTTGGTCTCGGGACAGTATGGACTGGGACGCGTACTGGCATTTGCCGGAGACTCCACTTGGCGTTGGGCACGCATGGGGCATGCGGCGGAACTCCGCCGTTTTTGGCGAAACAGCGTATTATGGATGGCCCGTCGAGAGGACCTACAGCAACAAGATATCTGGTTGCGGATGGATCAAAGAAGGATAACGCCGGGAGTTGAACTCGCTTTTGAACTTGGTGTGGATTCGCTGGGTAGTCGTGTTGTCGCCGCAGATGATTTGCGGTGGGAAGTCAAATTGGTTCGCAGTGGCGACGAGGCGGATGTGGTACAAGTCCGTCGCCAAAACCAACAATGGTTGGGGATGTTGCGCAACCTCGAACAACCCGGTGACTACAAACTGTCAGCCATCGCATTTGTCAACGATGAAGAATTGGGAACTGCTCAAGCAGCGTTTCAAGTTATCGATGTCCAGCCAGAGAAAAGTAATCCAATCGCTGATATTACTCAACTTAAACGCCTAGCTGCTATGACTGCGAGTGACGGTGGCGAAGTGGTTGCCCCAGAAAGATTAGCAGAGCACGTCAAAGATATTATTGATAACGCTAAACAACTCGAAGTTGAGGTGCAAGTGACTTGGCAATTCGGCAGGTCACCAGGTAGCACTTGGCTGATCCTTACCATCATCTCGAGCCTATTTTCAGTCGAGTGGTTTTTGCGCAAAAAATTTGGCTTGGTTTAATAGTAACCGCGATGACGGTTGATCATCCGGCGCTAAGGCGTATACCAATGTGGATCTTGGTATTTGGAATCGAGTAATTCGTTGAGTAGCTGACGGGGGATGTCACCATTGGCCGCATCTGGTGCCCAATGTTGAATCAGAGCTTGTTTGAGTTGTTCTACGTCATGGCCGATATTTGCGACGAAATCTAGATGTGATCGGCTATGGCGATAATCGGGTTTTCGCGGGGGAATCGTGAGATACCGAGACATCTTTTCGAGGTCAAATTGACACAGCAGTGTGCCGTGGTAGAGAACATGGCTGCGCGTACGCCTGAGACTGTTGCCAGAAACCTTGCGGTTTTGATAGACGAGATCACTGAACCCTTGGATTTGGCAATGGATATCCAATGGTGCGAGGATACCGATCAATTCACTTAGAATAGTATCGTGACAATTTTGATTGTCATGGAATTGGGGATGTTGATCGAGATTTAATACGAGGGCATACATCAGGCAGCCAGGACCCGTCAACACAGTTCCTCCGCCGCTCGCTCGCCTCAATACCGCAACACCATCCTGTTGACATGCTGGCAGATTTAATTCTTCTTCAACTTTTCCACTACGGCCCATCACAACTGCATATTGGTTTGGTTCCCACACACGCAGACAATCTAGGTCACTGTTGTGCTGTTCGGCATACAGTAACAGCGATTCATCAAGAGCGATGTTTTCAACGGGCGAATCTAAAGTGGTATCAAACAATTGCATAAGCGACGCGGTGGGTACACCGTTCGGGTGAAAGGGGTTATGTGCACAAACGAGCGTTTTTTAGCTAGAAACGAAGATAGAATCTTGTTTTGACTTGACGCTACTAGTGACCAATCTACACTAAAATCTTATGGGTTTATGTACCCAAACTATGGAATATAAGGAGCCGAAAAACCTTGAGCGAGCAAACGGAAAATCAAAGACAAGAGGAGGTGGCCGAAAATCCCTCGACCATGTCCTCAGCAGATAGCGCGTTGCCGGAAATCCGCCCACCTAATGCTGGATTTATCCTGCAGTTATTTCTGATTCCGATGATGATCGTTTCGGTGATTATTTGTGTTTGGTTGTTATTCAATTTTATATCGCGAGGTGAAACTCCCACCGAATTAGTGCGTGGCCTACAGAAAATGAATAATGCCAGTTGGCAAAAAGCCTATACGCTGTCGAGTTTGTTACGTGCGCCGGCAAGCGAATTGAGGAATGATGAAGAGTTGGCCCAGGAGCTGATCTCGGTGCTAGAAACGAAACTGACGGAAGAGACCGCAGATGCCAACCAAGTAAAGTTAAGAATATTTGTCTGCAAATGTTTGGGTGAATTTGAAATCGACACAGGTTTATCCGCCTTATTAAACGCTGCGCAACAAACCGACAATAGCAACGACTTAGTGATTGCTTTAACGGCAGTGGAAGCGGTTGCCGTTCTGATAAGCAATCTTGATGAATCCGTACGCGCAGAGAATTACGACCGCATCGTCGAAACCTTGCTCGCTGCCTCCAATGAGCAGGCGGAGAATCCAGATTATGCCTTGCTTGTTAATCAACTTCGATCCGCCGCTGGATTTGCTTTAGGCGTCGCTGGCGGGGAAAAAGCAATCCAACGCTTAGTGTCTATGCTTGACGACGCCCATCCCAATGCACGATTTAATGCAGCGATGGGCTTGGCACGATATGGTAAATTGGAATCAACAGCGGTGTTATTAGAGATGCTAGATCCGGAAAACGAGGCCATTATCAGTGGCGAACCGGAAGGCAGCCATGCGTTTAAAAGAAGTGTTGTCATCACCAATGCAATTCGAGCGGTAGTTTCATTGTCCGAGTTTCATCAAGTCGCTGAGTTATCTGATTTGATTAATGCCATGCAGAAACTTGATTCAAATGAAAATGTGGTAAGCCAAACGAAATTGCTTGCAAAAGACGCCGTAGTAAAAATCCGAACAAAATGAATTAGATAACCTTAGGGTTTGCGAAAGCAAATTGAATGTCAGAATCATCAGATAACCATCTATTGCAAGGCAAGCGTGTTGCGTTTGTTGGAAAACTGGGAGGCGTGAATCTTCGCGAAGCCCAGCGGTTCGTGAGTCGCGCGGGTGGGTTTATGATGAATTCTGATGACGTGGAAGAAGCCAACGTCGATGTTATCGTACTCGGGGCGGAGCAGTGGCCTCCGACAAATCCTGAAAAATTATTACCGCAAACGGTTTTAACGGCGGTATCAGCGGGGCAAGCAGAGATCATAACCGAGACTCAATTTTGGGAACGGTTGGGGATGCTAGATCCCGATCAAAATATTCGCCGGTTGTATACGCCAGCCATGTTGGCAGAGATGCTGGAGGTTTCGGTGGCTGTGATTCGACGCTGGCATCGACGTGGGTTAATTATACCCACGAGGGAAGTACACCGTTTACCCTACTTTGACTTTCAAGAAGTTGCCACGGCTCGTCACCTCGCTGAGATGTTATCCGCCGGAGCCTCGCCCGCTCAAATCGAAAAACGATTGGCAGAATTGGCCAAATACGTCCCAGATGTTGAGCGCCCATTAGCTCAATTGTCGGTGATTGTTCAAGGACAAGAGATATTGTTACGTCAGGGCGAAGGATTGATTGAGCCCAATGGTCAAATGCGATTGGATTTTGACGCGATGGAGGAGCCTGACCATACGATCCGCGAAGTCCACACCGAGGGTGAATTGCAACCGGAGCCGCCACATATATCCGCTAAGGATATTATTGAGATTAGTGAACAAGATGTTTTGGCGGCACTCGACGGAGATACTGGAGACGGCGGTCCCCGTATTTTGTCATTTGGTGGTGCGCTTGATCGAGCGATTCATCCGGACAATCCAGAGTCGTTGTTGATGCAGGCAAGTGAGCATGAGGAAGCGGGGGAACTTGATTTAGCGATTGATATATACCGCACATTTTTAACAGCATTTGGGCCTCGAGCCGAAGTGAATTTTCAACTAGCGGAATTGCTTTATCGTCGCAATGATTATGCTGCTGCTCGTGAACGATATTATATGGCGATTGAGATAGACGAAAACTATGTGGAAGCTCGTGCTAACCTAGGATGTGTGTTGATTGACACCGGTGAGTTGGAGTTAGCGATTGCGGCTTTATATGGCGCTCTAAAATATCATCCGGATTATCCAGATGTGCATTATCATTTGGCGCGTACCCTTGATGAACTTGGTCAACCTGAGAAAGCGATTGATCATTGGCGTGCGTTTTTGGTTTTATCGCCAGACAGTCCATGGGCTCAACAGGCACGAGACCGTTTGTTGTAAGGATACCCAACCCGTGCTGTGATTAGCGTGGTTCAACCAGTGAGCCAATGCATTGCAACGATTGACAGGAACAAGAATGTTTGAGAATGAACAACTAAACGATATTTTCTTTAGCTATACGCATGTTGAATCTACAACATGGTTATATCTAACGTTGTTTCTCACCGTTACACTGTTCTTCAAATTTGGAAGATTGTTTAGCATACGCAATTTAGACGTCTTTCTAATATCTCTTTTCACTCCGGGATTCCTGCTAGTTTCGCATGGAATGACGAACGGCTTTCAGGATATTGAACGCCTAGGATATATCGTGTTGTGGATCGTTGGCGGGATACTAGTGGTCAGGATGTTATATGACTGTACATTAGTAAGACGCCCTCTGCTGGAGCCAAACTTATCCGCCGGTGGACTTACTTTCTTGCTGGTCGCCCTGTCTATATTGTTAGTCAGCAATGTTACCGTCGGTTATTTAGAGAATGACAGACAGTTTGAAGTCGCGCAATATCCCAACCATATGCCGGGCTATCGTATTCTTGAAGATATCCCGCCAGTGGCAGTTGCTTTTTGGGAATCGCCGTTCGAACTGGTTCATCGAGGTGGCGAAGATCCGGGCGTGTATCGGTTTGAAATGACACAGCGATTAGCGCTGATTATTGTTTTATTGGCACACTTGGCAATCGTCGGTGGACTGATTTTATTTGGATCGCTGCATTTTCAGAATGTGAATATGGGTCTTGGTGCTGCCGTGTTTTATCTGTTGGTTCCCTATACTGGTGAAATGGGTGGGCATGTTCATCACGTGTTACCAGGTGCATTATTGGTTTGGGCGCTGTTGTGTTATCGCAGGCCGTTCATCGCAGGTCTATTTCTGTCACTTGCCTTTTGCATCTATTATCCATTGTTCTTATTGCCGTTGTGGATCGGATTTTATTGGCAGCGCGGTTTGCCCAAGATGTTGGTCGGAGTGGTAATGGGATGGGGTCTTTTGATCGCCGGATTAGTTTTAACGCAACGGCCAGAAACCGGCGATTTAATTTTACAGATTAAAAGAATGCATGGGTTCTTGATGCCCGAAATGGACAGAGATGTGTTGAAGGGGATGTGGCAATTACATTGGGTGCCTTCGTATCGCATTACCTTCATCGCTTTCTTTTTTATGATGAGCATTATGTTTGCGATTTGGCCAGCGAAGAAGAACTTAGCAACGTTGATCAGTTGTAGTGCCGCCTTGTTGTTAGCGACGCGATTTTGGAATGGCGGAGGCGGTGGGCTGTATCTTGGCTGGTCACTTCCGCTGATTATTTTGATTATGTTTCGACCGAACCTCGAGGATCGGATTATGTTGCCGCCTCAATCCATCAATTGATGCTTTGCGGGAGATCAGCAGTGATTGCGAAATTGCTTTTTGGAGGAACATGTAATGGTTGATTCGGTAGCAGATCACCGCGCTCAAGGTGGACAGAGGTGTGGGTGTTGTGTGATTACAGTAAGTGATACACGGACGGTGGAGACAGACACGGGTGGCGCTTTGGTAGTCGAGCGATTAACTGCTGCTGGGCACGAAATTTTGCGGCGTGAGATTGTTCCGGACAATCCAGAGCCGATGATCGCATTGTTGCGGCAGTGTGAATCCGACGCAAATATTCAAGCTGTTTTATTGACGGGCGGGACCGGCATAGCGGATCGTGATCAGACGTTTGAGACCGTCAGTGGTTTGTTGAACAAAATCATACCGGGATATGGCGAATTGTTTCGTTCATTAAGTTATGCAGAAATCGGTTCCGCTACGATTTTGTCGCGTACAGTCGGCGGTTTGATGTCACAGACGGTTGTGTTGACGATGCCAGGGTCACCAAAAGCGGTAGAGCTTGCTATGGATAAGATCATTGTACCGGAGCTTGGGCACCTCGTGCACGAAGCCAACAAATAGCCGACACTATGCGGCAGGAAGATTTACTCGCCGGACTCATTGATCAGGTTGATGAGAAGCCGCAACCGACCGTGTGCTCGGCGATTAAAGTTAAAGACCAAACGTGACATATCGTTTGTCGTTTCGTCATCTTTTTCTTCTTCGAGTCGCCCTGCGTGTTGTTCAAATTCACCACCATTAAGAATGTCCGTGAATTCTTGATTGATGGTGGCTAACAACGATTCGCTGAGATCTTGGTGTAGTCGCAGAATTAAGTCTCGCCCGACGTACCGCATGCTATGAAATACTCGGTAGTAATTCATGATCTCATGAGCGGCTTCTTCGTAGTTGTCGGTAACCGAATACAGGTGCAAGTCGTCCGGAGAAATCATGCCGTCACGGAGTAGATGTTCGCGGATGAATTGATCGAGGGTTGTCCAGAAGTTCCCGCCCGGTGCATCCGCAAATATAACCGGCACCAATTCTCGTTTGCCGGTTTGAATCAAGGTGAGCACTTCTAAGGCTTCGTCTAACGTTCCAAACCCACCGGGGTAACAGACGACTGCGTCACATTCTTTGACGAACATGAGTTTGCGTGTAAAGAAGTACTTCATGTTGACCAATTTATGATCGTCGGCAATGATCGGATTCGCGTGTTGTTCAAAGGGCAGCATGATATTGAGCCCCATCGACATTTCACGACCGGCACCCACATGCCCCGCTTCCATAATTCCTTGAGCGGCACCTGTAACGATCATCCATTCATGCTTGGCCATCTCAGCACCAAACTGAACGCAGGCTCGATAAGTGGCTTCTGTGGCGGCTGTTCGCGCGGATCCAAACACAGTTACTTTACGTTGATTGCGATACGGTGCAAACACTTTGAAGGCATACCGCAGTTCCCGCAATGTGCGGCTGAGAATTTTCAAGTCGCCACGATCCACGCGATCGTCGGCTAATCGCTCAGCGGATAAGCGAATACGATCTAGTAGATCATCAATGCGGTTCTGTTTTTGGCTGTCGGACATATTTTGAATCCTCGGGCTCGATCGAATACTTTCATCAACATTCGTTGCAGCACTATTCTTCACTTTTTTGTCAGACAGTGCAAATAGATTTTGGCATGCCCGCGTCGTTTAGTGATCATTTAAACGAATAAGACTTGCCTCGAAATATTGAATACTCCGAATTACCATCAGCTGCGACAGCGTTTCGTTGCGGTAATTAGGCCGTGCGTTTGAGTCGCTGGTATGCCATGATGATTTCATAAAAATCTTTGCTGATGGAGATTTTATCGTCAGAGAAATCTCGAATCCACAATCGCTGCGATAGCAAAGCATCGGTAAGTGCAGGTAGGATATCGCCTAATTGAACTTCGATGTGCGTTTCATGTTTGAGTGTGTTAGCGACGTCAGCATGGCCGGGCTGAGGAGGTTTCAATGGCAGGATATCACGTTGCATCGTAAAATTCACTCAATAAAAGCTGTAATTTCGATACAGGCGAAGCGAACGTCCATGTTCGCTGTGCATATTGCCCACACCTAACAACATCGTGTTGCTGTTCGAATAAATCGTCGGCAAAATGCCAATTCTTTGACGAATCTACTATTTTCCGCAAACTATGGTGCTCTTTGGCGACGGTCAAACGGCTCCGTAGAACCTAGCCCCCGATGGTCGCTTGAAACTACTGGTGTATATTGAAGAGGTCATGAAAACGGATCTATCTTCCAATACTGGTTTTGACGGACTGCGAGTGGCGGCATTTGAAAGTCGCCGCAATACCGAGCTTGCGCGCCTCATTGAAAAACGAGGTGGTGTCGCTTTTGTTAGCCACTCGATGCAGGAAGTCATTGAGGAAGACAACCGACCGAGTATCGATTTAGCGAACCATATCATGACAGGTGAAATGGACGCACTGGTTTTGATGACGGGTGTTGGAGTGCGTTATTTAATGCGGAGCGTAGAACGGCATGTGGATATGGAGCGATTTCTGAATTGCCTCACAGATATGACAACGATCGCTCGCGGCCCCAAAGCGATAGTTGCCTTGAAAGAGTATGGGATCAACCCCACACTTACGGTGGCTGCACCCAACACCTGGCGCGAAGTACTAGCGACATTTGATACCCACCTACCTGCAAACCAAGTCAATATTGCGATACAAGAATATGGTAAACCCAACGCAAGTTTAGTTGCTGGTTTGGAAGCCCGCGGAGCTAAAGTTCACTCGGTCAAGGTATATCGCTGGGAATTACCGGAGGATACAGCACCGCTTCGAGAAAACCTACAGGCCATTGTCGACGGTGACCGTGATGTTTTGCTTTTTACTTCAGCACATCAATTAACCAATCTCTTAGCATTAGCTGAACAATTAGATTTACTGGAATCACTGCGAGACGCCATGAAACGTAGTGTAGTTGTTTCGATTGGTCCGACCACGTCCGAATGGATTCGTGACAATGGATTAATTGTGGACCTAGAACCAGAACACTCAAAAATGGGGCAGCTCGTTGTGCATGCTGCTCAATTTTCCCATGAAACATTACAACGAAAACAAAGGATTCATCATATGCTCTCCGGCCCAATGTCCGATGCGTTAGACAAAAATGCCCCTTGGTTTGACAGTTTATTCTTACGGGCATGTCGGGGCGAATCGACCGATGTGACGCCCGTGTGGTTAATGCGCCAAGCTGGGCGATACATGCAAGAATATCGCGAAATTCGCAGTAAGACGACTTTTCTAGAGCTCTGCAAGTCCCCCGAACTGTGTTCTGAAATTATGGTGACTGCTGTTAACCGCTTAGGTGTTGACGCAGCTATTATATTTTCCGACCTCTTGCCGATTCTTGAACCGATGGGTCTCGATTTAGAATTTGCCAAAGGGGAAGGGCCGGTGATTCATAACCCTATTCGAGAAGCAGCCGACATTGATCGAGTTGTTGAATTGGAGTCGGTTGAGGCGTTGGATTTTGTTATGGAAACGGTCAAACTGACGCGTCAGGATCTACCGGCCGATATGCCGCTGATTGGGTTTTCCGGCGCGCCGTTTACATTGGCCAGCTATGCGATTGAAGGTGGCTCTAGCCGTAACTACTTGAATACCAAGACCATTATGTATCGCGATCCCGGTGCTTGGAAGGAATTGATGGGACGTTTTGTGCGAGCAATCACTCGTTACCTGAATGCACAAATCGCCGCTGGTGTGCAATGTGTTCAGCTTTTTGATTCGTGGGCGGGCTGTCTTGGAACCGACGATTATCGAGAATACGTTTTACCCTATGTGCAGGAAATAATTGCCGGCTTGGTCCCTGGTATCCCAGTCATTAACTTTGCGACAGGTAATCCAGGGTTGTTACCAATGTTGGCAGAGGGTGGCAATTGCGTCGTCGGAGTGGATTGGCGGACTCGCTTGGATGATGCGTGGGATATTATTGGCCACGATCGCAGCGTCCAAGGTAATCTTGATCCATTAGTATTATTGGCCGATGTTCCGACCATTCGCAAACGGACGGAAATGGTTTTAGACCAAGCCAATGGTCGCAACGGCCATATATTTAATCTAGGCCACGGTGTGCTTCAACAAACGCCCGTGGATAATGTTATCGCATTGGTTGATGCAGTGCATGAAATAAGTAGCCGGTAAAGTGGTCCGGTTCCATCGCCAGCGGACGAATGGGCGGGGCTCATGCTACAATGATTAAAATAAGATTCGATAGAAAAATAGCAAGGATACTAGATTACGATGACAGATTCTCTTTTTGAACAACTCCAACAACAATCTACCTCTGGTGGAGTGGACGCGGTGCTGAAACATTTGATTAGCAGCTTGCAAGAGGACAAGAAACATCACGAATTGTTCGAAGCTCTAAAGATGCAAGCCCGCCACCTCGCTGGACTACCGTTGCTCTACGGTGAAACAGACGATGATCTCGATTCCCAACAACGGACATTACTAGAAGACGGGTTGCTTGGTGCTTGCCGACAAGTTGGAACTGGATTGCTCGAGGATGGGCGTGTCTCTGAAGGTTGGATGTATATGCGCCCAGTCGGTGATATGGCTGCTGCTCGGGAATTGATCAATAAGATTGAAATTCAAGATGACAATATTGATGAAATGGTCGAAGTCTTACTGCAAGAAGGCGTGGATCCAGCTCGTGGTTTTTCGGTCATGCTGCAAAATTTTGGTACGTGCAATGCAATCACAACGTATGAGTCAGTGATGCCTCAAAAAGGTAAAGCGGATCAACGGGCAGTGGCACAACTGTTGCTTAGACACGTGCATCAGGAGTTGTTTACAAATGTCAAAGCGGATGTCTCAACTCGTCAAGACAGTGTATTGCAAGCGCTTGACACAAACCAAGACGGTGAAATTTCCGCTGACGAAATTTCCGCTGCTGTTGATACACTTAAGTCGCTTGATCAAGACGGCGACAGCAAACTGACCATGGACGAACTCAAGCCAGAGCCGGCTGGCACCACACTCGCTGAACTGATCGACGGCCAAGAAGGTATGTTCGGAGAACACTCTTACCATATTGATACCACGCATTTGGCGTCGACTACGCGAATCAGCCGGATACTCGAAGACGAAGAAAGTTTGCGATTGGCATTGGACTTAACGCAGTACGGTAAAGAGCTTCATGAGCAGTTTCAGTACGAAGGCGAAGAGCCCTTTACGGACATTTATCGCCACCACGCTTTTTACTATCAAGCATTGCTGGGTGAAAATTTGGACGAAGCCTTGGCTCATTTCAAAGATCGATCGGACAACGTGGATCCCAAGGAATGGGGAACCGCCGCCATTGAAATCTATATCGATTTACTCGCACGCGTCGGCAAAATTGAAGAAGCAATTGCCGTTACAATCGAAAAAATAAAGCCCGGTCAACGAACGATGGGTCTAGCACCTTCGTTGCTCGAACTCTGTGAACGCGGTGGCAACTATTCACCATTGATGGACGCTTGTCGGGGATCTGATGACGTGTTGGGCTTTGCCACAGGTTTGATGCAAGCGAAAACAATGATCCAGCTTGATTCCGCAGGGTGCAATTTGCCTGGCGAGTGATATTTATGTTGATTCTATAGTAAGAGAATGAAATAACGATGGTTGAAAAAGCAACGCTGAATAGCGAACGATTGCTGAGTCGCTTTCTGCGATATGTACAAGTGAACACGACTGCCAATGCACAAACTGATGAGTATCCCAGTAGTGCTGGACAATGGGAGTTAGGCGAGATTTTGCTCGCGGAACTCAATGAGATTGGGGCAGACGATGTACACGTGGATTCTAAGGCATTGGTGTGGGCGATGATTCCCGGCAACGTTCCCGATGCGGAAACAATCGCTTGGAATGCTCACCTCGACACATCCCCTGAAACTACCGGGGACAATGTGCAGCCGCAAGTCATTGAATCTTATGGCGGTGGTGATATTGTTTTGCCGGGTGATACCTCGAAAGTAATCACAGTTGCTGAATCGCCCGAACTTGAGGCATTAATCGGCAAGACTTTGATTACGACCGATGGGACAACGTTGCTCGGTGGTGACGACAAAGCGGGCATCGCAATTGTTATGGAATCCGCTCAATATCTTCTCGACCACCCAGAAATCCCGCACGGCCCGATTCGTATACTATTTACGTGCGATGAAGAAATTGGTCGCGGAACTAATCACGTTGATATTGAAAAAGTTGGAGCGGTGGTAGCTTATACACTTGATGGTGGTGGAGCGGGAGATATTGACATTGAAACCTTCTCGGCCGATGGACTTAAGATCACGGTACAAGGCGTCAACATTCATCCATCCATCGCCAAGAACCGCATGGTCAATGCCCTCCGCGCGGCAGGAGCATTACTCGAGCGAATGCCTCTGGATCAAGCACCGGAAACAACGAGTGAGCGGGTAGGGTTTATGCATCCTTATGTTGTTCAGGGTGGAGTGGCTGAAGTCGTGATCGACGTTTTATTGAGAGATTTTGATACGGAGCAATTACAAGTCAAAGCAGATTTAGTGACAGCAATCGCTCGGGATGTGGAACAGGATTACCCAGGTATTACGATTAACATTGAGCACCAGAAGCAATATCGCAATATGGCAGATGGTTTGCCGGTAGAGCCTCGAGCGGTTGAGTTAGCCGAACAAGCCCATCGAGAATTAGAGGTGCCCTTCCGTTTGAGCTCCATTCGTGGTGGTACCGATGGATCCATGTTTACCGAAAAAGGATTGCCGACTCCGAATCTATCCAGTGGCCAGCACATGCAACATTCGCCGTTGGAGTGGGCGTGTTTAGATGAGATGGTGTTGCAGGGGCAGGTTTTGATCCAAACGACAATGCTGTGGGCACGAAATGCGGATGCAATTAACGAGGTTTGAAAAATATCCAAAACCAGCCAACGCACTGGTAATATGCAAGTGATTAGATATTTGTAGTGGTTTTGATGACCTTGGAGTAAAAAATTATCTATGGATGACATCAAATACTTTGTTTTCGATATTGAGTCGATTGCCGATGGTGAATTAATCTCGCGGTTAAGATATCCGACGGCCGAGCTCGATCCTGCCGCCGCGGTTGCTCAGTATCGTGAAGAGTTATTAGAAGAAAAGGGATCAGATTTTATACCGCCTACCTATCACTTACCTATTTCCTTAGTAGTTGGCAAAGTGAACGCGGAATTTCAATTGGTGGACCTAGTCGCGTTAGATGAACCAGAATGTCGCCCTCCTGAAATCACTCGTTTGTTTTGGTCCGGCTGGGAAGCATACAAGAAACCGACATTCGTGACCTTCAATGGTCGTTCTTTTGATATTCCCGTCATGGAACTTGCTGCTTTTAGGTATGGCTTGAGTCTTAAAGAGTGGTTTGCATGGAATGCTCGGAACTTTGACCAACCACGTTACCGCTTCAATCATCACTCACACTTGGACTTGCAAGAAGTTCTTTCGAATTTTGGTGCTGCTAGGCTCAATGGCGGATTGAATTTAATTGCAAACCTAATTGGCAAACCTGGGAAAATGGATGTGGCCGGGGATATGGTGCAGGATCTGTATGAACAAGGTGCGCTTACGGAAATCAACAACTATTGTCGTTGTGATGTTTTGGATACTTATTTTGTTTTCTTGCGGACCAATGTTCTGATTGGGAAATTGTCGCTTGAACGTGAACAACATATAGTCCAGCAAACTCGCAGCTGGTTAGAATCCCAAGCAACCGATAATGCGATTTTTGAGCAGTACCTAAACAACTGGGGTGATTGGAAGAACCCTTGGGCTACGACTAAGGACGAATGAAAATGAACAACTCAGAACCATCACAGGCTGGATATGAGCTAGCGGATTTTTCTCAAATTCAAGGTGTCCCCTGTCCCTGTGGAACTGCTCGCCGAGCTTTTGCCGATGTAGAGGATTTTCCAGGCACCGTGCATGTCACTGAAATATGCATGTCTGCGAAATTACATTATCACAAGCAACTCACGGAAACGTATTATTTCTTGGAATGTGACGCGGATGCGCAAATGCAATTAGATGATGAAATAATCGACGTTAAACCTGGGATGTCGATTATGATTCGGCCAGGTACGCGGCATCGTGCGTTGGGTCAAATGAAAGTCTTGATTTTGGTCTTGCCAAAATTTGACCCCGCAGACGAATGGTTTGATTAATCATCAAACCGCTGTCAATTTGCCGCAACAAGCCATAACGGTTGTGCTGATCGAACCATGAACTACCTACTTTGGCGCCAAAATATCCATAAGGGAACAGTGCCCGTAGACTTGAATCAACCTGCTTTGCGTCTTATCCTAGATGGTTGGGAATGCCGCTTTTTATATTGATTTCATCCTTAGGGAGCAGAGATGCGACAACAAACAAAAATTCACCAGCTGAGCACAGCTAGCTTGAACCTTGTAATCGCCCTTGGCTTTGGTTTACTCATAGGACTAAGTGGTTGTTCAGATTCTCCAACGCAGCCCAAGGCCCTTGCACCGCCACCATCGTTTGATAATTCTACGGATGATTCCTTTGACTTTGATCCGCCCGCACCCACTGCTCCCTTAGATCTAGCACCCATCGAAGAACCCTTTGCAGATGAAACTGAAGACTCGGTGGAACCAACAGCGGGAACAACGGAAACATTGGCTGGCGATCCAAGTGAGCGAGAGGGTGTTGATTGGACGTTTTGGCGTGGCCCTGCTTACAACGGATCATCCCCTGAAACTGGTCTGATTGATGACTGGGACCCAGTCGGTGGTGCAGGCAGCAATGTCAGCTGGAAACGGACGGATATTGGTGGTCGCAGTACTCCGGTCGTTATGAATGGACGGTTGTATTTGTTAACGCGAGCGGAACGAGAGACATCCAGAGAAGGTGAAAAGATTGTATGTTTGAATGCACTTACCGGAGAAACGATTTGGGAAAATCGTTTTAACGTGTGGTTGTCTGATGTACCCGATACTCGTGTCGGCTGGAGTAACGTAACGGCAGATCCTGCGACGGGCAATATTTATGCTCTCGGCGTATGCGGCTATTTTCAATGTGTTAATGGTGAAACAGGCAAGACAATTTGGTCAGTACCAATGCATGAGCGATTTGGTTTGTTGAGCACTTATGGTGGTCGTACGAACACACCTGTGATTGTTGATGACATCGTTATTATTAGCTCGATTGTGATTGGTTATGGCGACATGGCAAAGCCCGCACATCGGCTTATCGGCTTTGATAAAAACACAGGTACGGTCGTGTGGTTCAACGGAACGCGTCCTTTACCCTACGACACGAATTACAGCAGTCCTACAGTTACTGCGTTGGCCGGTCAGAAGGCGCTGGTTTTTGGTTCTGGCGATGGAGCCGTTTGGGCCTTCCAGCCTCGAACAGGTCAACCAATTTGGCAGTACAAACTGTCTCGACGCGGGCTTAACGTGTCACCACTTGTCATTGGCGATCAAGTATTCAGTGGACACAGCGAAGAAAATATCATGGGTACGACAATGGGCGCGGTTGTGTTAATTGATGCTTCCGGAAAAGGTGATGTAACAGCGTCGGGTGAACTATGGAAACATGATGAGGTGATGATGGGCAAGTCGTCGCCGATCAGTATTGGCGATCGAATATATTGTTTTGATGATCGCGCGAAAATATATGTTTACGATAAAAACAGTGGCGAACAAATTGGAAATCGCATTGCCTTGGGACGAGTAATGCGTGGTAGCCCGCTGGTAGCCGACGGCAAAATTTATGCGATCGGTAATTCTGGAAACTGGGCAATTATGCAAACCGACGAAGATGCTGGTTTAATAAAAATTGCTAGCGGTCGATTGCCTGCTGGTGAAAGTATGGATGCTTCGCCCATCGTGTCTCACGGTCGGCTCTATCTGCAAACATCGGGTGGGCTGTACTGTTTAGAAGACTCAGCGAAAACCTCTGCAGTCACCGCTGGGAATCCCCAGGGCGTGGAAGCGGCGTTAGAAGATAAAACCGTTGCTCATTTGCAAGTGATCCCCGCTGACGCCTTGGTTAAGCCAGGTGAGCAGATTCAATATACAGTTCGCACTTACAATGCCGTTGGGCAACTATTAGGAGAAACAGATGCTGCGACGTTTACCGCTGCTCAGCATGGCGCATTTTCTGGTTCTGTCTTTACCGCTGCGGCAGATGTCGCTCACGTTGCGACGGATATCACCGTAACCGCAGGAGATGTCAAAGGGACTGCCCGAGTGCGAATTGTACCCGGCTTGCCTTGGAAATTTGATTTCGAAGAATTGTCCGCTCCACCGGTTTCATGGGTAGGAGCTCGTTATCGCCACATCGTCCGTGAAGTGGACGGGAGCAATGTCATGGTGAAGATAACCACTATCCCCAAAGGAACTCGAAGTCGCAGCTGGATGGGTTATTCAGATCTATCCAACTATACGATTACCGCCGACGTGCAAGGCGCACGAACTAATGACAAAATGCCGGATATAGGATTGCTTGCTCAGGGCTACGCTCTTGATCTTCAAGGCGAAAATCAAAAGTTGCAAATCAGATCTTGGGTCCCTCAGCAACGCATGGCTAAAAGTATCGATTTCAGCTGGAAAGAAAACACTTGGTATACAGTTAAATTCAAGACCGCTGTGGAAGATGGTGTTGCGGTTTTGCGGGCCAAAGTATGGGTTCGTGGAGAAGAGGAACCGCAAGCGTGGTTACTCGAAGCGACTGACGATGTGCCCAATACCCAAGGTAGCCCAGGCTTGTATGGAAATGCCAAAGACGCAGAATTATTCGTAGACAATATTTCTGTAACTGCAAATAGTACCGACGAATAAGAGACAAATATATAACGTAGGGACCGCTTCCGACACAGGAGGAAGTGTGGACCGCACTGTTTACATAATAATATGGAACGGAGAATAGAGTAATGAAAAATTTACGAATTGCTGGAGTGTTAGGTTTTTGTTTCCTTTTGGGTTTTGTGCTAATGGCCATGGTGGGTTGTTCAACGGACCAAACGGAGAAAATCGACGTCCCTCAAAGCACAACAATCGATACTGAAACCGACCTGTCGGCGATCGATCCAGTAGATCCAGTAGATCCAGTAGA
>CAWVZW010000031.1:0-37044 GCA_963934735.1 uncultured Planctomycetaceae bacterium | reverse complement strand
AGTTCTGCGCGGGTGTAAGTTTTTCGCACTTTAGGCTTAGGGGCGGGCTTTTGTTCGTCCTTTGTTTTTGAATCGTCGGTTTCTGGCTTGCTTTCTTTGTCGGGGCTTTTCGGGGGGACGTCATTAGTATCTTGATATGCAAAAAGAGCGCTGCTAGAAAGGGAAATCACTATAAAACAGCACGAAACTAGAACTTTGGACAGTCGAGAATGCATTACAGCTCACATTTTAAAGATATATGAAGTGACCCCTATTCATGGCTATTATCGGCAAAAAGCAGAGCATGCTTCAATAGCAATCTAATGCGAGGAAAAACCCCCCGATATCGTTGGACATAATGCGATTCGACTACTTCACCAGAATGATATTGTTGAGCTGAGCGACCGCCATGTTTAGTTGGCGAGTTAGGTCATCGACGCTTTCTAAGACTTGGTCGCTTACTAGGTATCCCATCTTCGCTGTTGCTTCTTCAGGTAGTGATTCGATTAGACGTGCCATTCGATGATGTACCGCTTGTATCCGTTGCAACCAGGAAACGAATTTTAGTAGTTCCGACTTTTCTGCCGAATCGTCTTGGACGATACGGTCCATATCGACAAGCATGCGTTGGGAAACTTCGCCCGCTGTCAGGCACATAAAGCCCCAAGCGGTCGTCCAATCCTCGGTTACCAGCGGATGGTCACCTGCAACATCGTATCCTTCGCATTGATCCACTAGGTCCTCCATCGTCGCCTCAAGCGACGTGACAAATCGCGAGTAGGAGTCGCCGTGTTGACTTAGCAAGTTAAGGCTAGTCCACCTAAAGACCGGAAGTTGGTTTGCTACGCCCGTTTGTTGACGCTGGACATCTAACAGTAGCGAAATATTTGAGAGGACTGAATGCAGTTTATCACGGTTCTCGTCATTGCTGATAATCTCAAGTCGTGCGTGTTGAAATTGTAAAATCGAATTTGTAACCGCGGGGCGATCCGTGACTTCCGATAGATGAGTGATGTGCTTGACGCCGTGTTGGAGATCTTCCGACGGGTCCAGGCCGGTTTCCAGACCCTGCATTGTTGCGTATGTCCAAAGTGATAGCCGCATATTTAACAAAACTAGTGCTTGCAGATGATCGTCTTCTGTGATGTCCTCCCAGTTACCACTCGCGTGTTGCATTGCTTGCAGTGACGCGAGTGCCAAGTCAAGGTAGTTTTCAGCTTGTTTAAAGCTGTCTGTAGAGTTCTCGCGGCGTTTTAGTTCTGATAGTTGGTAATAGCCTTTGCTTAAGTCTCGTTGAACCGTCATTGTAGTTGCTGCGTCAATTGTCGAATTTGCCAAAATTTGTTGGCGGACGGTTTGCGCTTGTTTTAATGATTGTTCGCCTAGTGAATATATCTCACGTTCTACGAGTACGGTACCGACATTCATGCAGGCATTGGCGAACAGTCTCGCGTATTCAAGATTCTCTGGATTGTCGTTGTAAATTGCCTGTCGGTGATTACGTACCTCTTTTGATAAAACTGAAGCCTGCTTAAATCCGTCGGTATTAGCTTGTGTATGAATCCTTACAAGTGGAGTAAGATAACTGGAGAGGCTTATTCGCAGTTGTTCTTTTTCGTCATCGGATTGCTGCAGCAGTGTTTGTACCGTCTTCGCGGCATTACCATAGTGTGCGACGGCCGAGTTGGTGTTGTCTTGGGCCTCAGCGATTTGTCCTATTTTGAACTCCAGATCCGCGCTTTCGGCACGGAATGTACGTTCCTCAGACAGATTTCCCTCGCGCTGGCGCCGCAAACTCTCATAGTATTGCATTGCTTTGTCGAGCATTACCTCACGGACCTCGCGTGTATTAGGTGTTTGCAGCAACTCGTTTTGACTCACGACGACAAAGAAGTCATCGACTGTTTGCTTGGATCGGTCAAAACTCTGTCGGGCATCGAGTAACGCATCGTTGGTAACGAAGTACGCAATTGTCATCGTAACTAGCATCGCGAGAACCCCAACAATTGCTGTTGCGCTACTCGTGGCGATGATTCGGTTGCGAAGGCACCAACGCGAGAGTCGTTCCACATTACTAATTGGCCGCGCGAGGATGGGCCTGCCTTGCAAGAAACGCTGCAATTCTTCTTGCAGCTCGAGTGCGGTTTGATACCGTTTGTCGGGAGACTTCTGCAAACACTTCATGCAGATCGTCGCTAAATCCTGAGGTATATCTGGATTACGATCTTGGGGTTCAGCTGGTTCTTTATTGAGTACTTGGCGGATAGTTTCGTAAACGCTCGCTGCCGCAAATGGTGGGTTGCCCGTGAGAAGTTGGTATAGTGTTGCACCGATGGCGTAGATGTCACTGCGGGTGTCCACTTCATCGAGATTACCCCGTGCCTGTTCGGGGGGCATGTAACTGGGAGTGCCAAGAACAGATCCTTCCATGGTCATCCCTGATTGTTCGTGCACTTGTTTGGCAAGTCCAAAGTCCGTGACTAGCGGTATGTCCTTCTTGTTGACGAGCACGTTGGCAGGCTTAATATCGCGATGAAGGATACCATTGTCGTGGGCAAGTTGTACGGCCTCGCAAATATCGGAGATGTAATTGGCTGCGCGGTGTGGTGCGAGAGGTCGTTCGCGTACGAGATCTGCCAGACTCTCACCAGCAACGTATTCCATAGAAAAGAAGTGTCGCCCATCAACCTCGCCAATTTCATAGATGGTTACAATATTAGGGTGATTAAGGCTCGCTGCGGCTTCGGCTTCCGCGTAAAAGCGTTCCTTTTCATCTTCATTGGCAAATTGGCCCGACAGGATCATCTTGATTGCGACTTCACGGTTGAGCGCTATTTGACGAGCCTTGTAGACAACGCCCATACCACCGCGAGCGATTTCATTGAGCAGTTCATAATCGCCGAAGCGATTTACCATTTCCGTGTCAGCGAGATCTGCTTGCCGGTTTTTACCACGCGTCGGCGAAGATGATGCTGGCGGAGCGACCGAACTATAGTCTCCGTGTAGTGTCTGCGCGTGGTCGGTATTGATTCCTTCCGGAGGTTCGATCAACGTCTCCAGGTTCTGCGGTTCAGGCGTCGCATCGGTATCATGTAACTTCTCGGTGTTTTCGGCTTGCTCTTGCGCAGCGTTAAAGATTTGTTCCAAATACGACTCGACCTCAGAACCTTGTTTGGTTTCAAGGAGTTTGGCGAGTTCGTCGAGTTGCTGTTGTGTGAGGTTGGTCATAGTCGTGTTGCGCCTGGGTGTGATTAATTAGCTTGTCGTGCTCTTGAATTATACCGTTTATGGTAAACAACGATATCCGTGGGCGCGAACTGATCCCGTGGAGTGGCCGCAAATGAATTGGAATGCCACTGTGATTTCTCGTCAATTGGCGATTTATCCGAGAGGATTACGCAAGAACTTTTGATACGGTAGCGAAACGCCGTCAATTTGTATATTGTCGACAGTTAGTCCAGTTGGGGGTTCAAAACCTATAGCGCCTGCGGCGGCGACAACATCATCTTGATCAACTCCGTCACCGCTGACACCTAAACCACCGATGAGTGCGGCAGATTTATATAAGGGAGCAGCACCAGGAAAAAAGACGACGCCGTTTTCGTTGAGCGAGGTCGTCGCGTCAGATTGGCGGTGAAAATTGCGTTCCGGATTGAATCTCGTAAAGCCCAATACGGATTGAAAATCGGATGCCGGAGATGGACCGGATATGTTTTCCGCTGTGATCGGATCTATTCCCGGATCATTAAGGATCGAAAAGCACCCAGCGTCGGCGAAGTCTATTCCATCTGGATATCGGGGGTCGGCTAGGAACCGGAATGTGCGGTTTGTGTGTGCCTTGCCGAGTTGGTTAGTATCGCAGAGGTCGACGGGGTTTACTTCCGCGGCGCTGTTATAGTAGGCCATGTTTCGGGCCTTGGCGACGGCTACGGCAATCGAAAAATAGGTCGCATCGGGCATGCGGTAGAGACCAAGGATTTCGCCATCATAATCGGCGATGGCAAATACCATGCGGGTCCGTGCTCCAGGTGTGCCGTCGGCGAGCAAGCGAATTCCCGCTCGCACTTCGTTTGCTCGAGTAATCGAGTTGTTAATGATCGTTTCAACGTCCTGCTGTGTTATTTGCGCAGTAACTTGATTGTCCATAGAATCCAAGATTGGAAAACCGTTTTCGTCGGTCAGTGCGTGGAGTTTGCCGGCTTGGGGCATGACTAACCATTGGTCTGGTACCTGAGTTCCGCCGGCGTACAATATTGAAGTGCCCGTATTGTCACTGCCGATGATTTGATCGACACCATTTGCTGGGTTTCCAAGGGAGAGCTGGCTACCCAATTCGGTGATTTGCGTGAGGCCCGCTTTAGTGTTGGCCGCCGTTGGATTGGGGCCGATGACTTCGAGAGTGATCCCGACTAAGTCGATTCGACCAAATGGCAGGTCAAACCCGGTAACGGGTACGATTCCGTTCAGCGCTGGAACCGATTCGCCTGCGGTGCTACTTCCACCGGTCGCGGCAAAGGCTATCCATTCTGCCTCGCGTACTTTAGGAGCGTTGGTGCGGTCCACCGCGGCTTGCAGGACCTCGGTGCGCGACGCGGTGGGCGATACCGGACCTGTTTGATCGTTGTTGCCGTAAAAGTCTGTAAAGCCTTGTTCGTGCGTTGCATAACCATCGGGTCCGGGGAAGAAGACTCCAATACCACCAGTGAGCATCCCGTTCTTATAAAGCGGAATGCCGCCCGGTAGCGTGGCAATTCCTCGCGACTGGGCTAATGGCAGGCGTCCGGATTGGAAGCCGTAGGATTCGGGCGCGTAAATTTCATTTCCGGCGGGGACTTGGGTTGGATCGATATTAAAGCGATATGGGAGTAGTTCATCGGTCGCGTCACGAATGCCGTTGACACCGGGATGCAGAATGCTATCGCGGTTCGTATGTTCAATATCGAATAAATCGACCGTGGGGGTAAACATAACGCCTGGCGGAAAATGAGCACCGGTGCCGATGGGCGCCACGGTGCCTGGACCGCGGACAACAGAATTGGGATCCGCGATATTTGGATTTGCTTCGACTTCTCGCTGAGTGATCGTAGATTGACTGATCATGCGAACAGTCCTCGACGTAAGTGGGGCGCCTTGGTTTGCGAAAAAGGCCGCCGTTCGCGCTTTCGCAACCGCGCCATCTATTGCGAACACTTCGGTGGGATTGTCCATGTTAATGTTATTGCCAACGCGGACACCAAGAATTGCTCCTCCACGATCGACAATCGCTATGATCGCGTCGGCGCTAGTGCTGCTTGCCGCCGATGCACGGTCTAGCAGCGCTTTGACGTCGGATGCGATGATGGTGATCGATTGGTTAACTACTGGTGCATTGGGGTTGAGACCGTTGATGACATTCAAAGCGTCTGCAGGTGATAAAACCATGTCGTTATCAACATCAACGAATCCAGTAAATCCGGGCGGCAAATCGCCCTCAACGTCTAAGTCGACTGCTGGCCCATTGAGTTGATTGATAATTATCATTGCGTCAATTGGCGCGACGTAGGAATCATTGTTTACGTCTAGTGGTTGCAACGCATTATGGTACAGGTTGATTCCCGCGAGCAATTGGCGGGTTTCCAGGGTTTCAAACCGCAGTGAGCGAGACGAAAATCGGCGCTGTTTTTCCATAACGAGATCCCTGTTTTGCTAGAAAATAGCAAAAGCGGTGAATCGAAATAATAACGTACATCTTTATCAATAATATTCGATCGTTTTCAAGCGTTTGTTTAACCTATCCGATAAAACCGTTAAGGTTTTCTTTGTTTATGCAACCGTTACAAACTATCAAACGGGCCGTGATTCGGTGTTTTTAGACCCCCATACAACGCAACAGTCGATACGCCCTCAATATATTCTTGGGTTTGTGTGTGCTGTTTTGCTAGCTGTATGGTCAACAAATAGACAGAATGCCGCGGCGGAACCTATAGAAATCCGCATTAGTGACGAGGATCTACCTGCCGCACCGGCAGTAAACAGCGGTGCAGCGAGTTCACAAACCCAATTAACCCAGCCCGAAAGCGCTCGGACCGCGGATAGTCGCGTGTTTCCTCGCATTTTACGAGAACGACCGGCTGACAAAACCGAATCCGAGGAAGCTCCTGAGCAATCGCAAAAATCTCCTAAAGAGGAGGGCCTGTGGAAACTTGATTTACCGCCGGGATTTGCAGGGCCATCGGGGATTGTTCCCAGCGAGTACGGTACAGGAGTGGATTTTGCGCCTGTTGAAGATCGTTGGCGAATTGGCTTTCCAGAGTGGGATCGCAATAAGCTGTTAGAACAGCACCCGCTTTTGATGCAGCAATTGCTTAAGGGACGAGGTGAGAATGAGTTGATGGTTGATGACTACCCGTACGTCAAAGGTGGTATGTTTGACCCCTACCACCAAAACGTGCTCAAAGGTGACTATCCAATTGTGGGACAACATACGTTTTTGAATTTGACATTTAACAGCACACAATTCATTGAAAGTCGTGACACGCCTACACCAACAACACCGTTTGAGAGCACACTGAATCCAAACAGCTCTGAATTCTTTGGGGATCCGGATCAACTGTTCTACAAACACGATTTACGAGTGACCGCCGATATTTTTCACGGCAATACGAAATTCAAGCCCGAGGATTGGCGACTTTTGGCGACGATGGTCTACAACATGAATTACCTAGACGCCGACGAACTAGCAATTGTTAGTCCTGACGTGCGCAAAGGGACGACTCGATTCCGAGATGAATTTGCATTAGATGAATGGTTTTACGAAGAAAAACTACACGACACCAGCGTGAACTATGACTTTACGTCAGCCAGACTTGGCTCGCAGTTTTTCACGAGCGATTTTCGCGGCTTCATTTTCTCTGACACGAACCGATCTGCCAGAATTTTCGGTACGCGGCATTCCAATCGTGACCAATTCAACATCATTTGGTTTGATCAGACGGAAAAGGACACCAATAGCGAATTGAACACGTTTGCCGACCGTCATCAAAACACGTTCATCATGAATTATTACCGACAAGATTTTATCTGGCTTGGATACACCGCGGAGATCAGTTTTCACTATAACCACGACAAGGCCTCTAAGCGTTTTGACGACAACAATTTCCTCGTCAGGCCAGATCCCGTTGGTGTGTTTGCGCCTCACACGGTCGATTCGTACTTTTACGGAATCGCTGGTAACGGACATATCAATAAGCTCAATGTGAGCCATGCGATCTACATGGTCCGTGGTGAAGATAGTCTGAATCCATTGGCGGGAAAGCCAGTTGAGATTAACGCTTGGATGGCCGCTGTGGAACTATCGATTGACCGCGATTGGATGCGTTTTCGGTCCTCCTATTTCTTCGCTTCGGGTGACCCCGATATTAATGACGGCCGCGGTCAAGGATTTGATGCAATTTTCGATAATCCGAACTTTGCGGGGGGGGAGTTTAGCTATTGGCAACGACAGGCAATTGGATTGTTTGGAGTTAAATTGGTAAATGCGGAGAGCTTAGTTCCCAACTTACGTGCGAGTAAGATTCAAGGGCAGACGAACTTCGTCAACCCAGGATTGCATTTACTGAATTTTGGAGTAGACGCGGATGTGACGCCGCGGACCAAGTTAGTAGCGAATGTCAATTTTCTCTGGTTCGACGAACCGCAAGTTCTTGAGACGTTTACGTTTCAAGGTGGGATTGATGATTTTATCGGCACTGACCTGAGTCTGGGGCTTGAGTTCCGGCCCTTACTCAATGACAACGCGATTTTAATTGGGGGCGTCTCGGGCCTAATCCCTGGCCGCGGATTTGATGACCTCTATGAACAACTAGACGGCAAGACTAATAATCTATTTAGCCTGTTCGCCGAGTTGATTCTTGAGTATTAAACGCCGCTAGAACAACTGCGTCCCTCGGTCGGAAGCGCTCCGTTTCAAGCGATCTTCAACGTCGGCAGGCATATCTCGTCGCAATCAATAAGGCCAGCCTGTCAACTTAATTGCGAGAAGACCGACAACTCGCTAGTTTTTGGGAACCGAATCGCCTTTCGGTGCGTCTACTATAGTGTTAATTGATTTTTATAACCCTATAAGTGTTTATTAGTTCGGTTAATATAGAGCAATCCGGAACTAGTTTTAGGTCCTTTAGGAACGAATAACAGGAGAAGTATGATGCATCGTTTACGCATTTTGACTTTAACGTTGGTATGTCTGTTGCAGTTTGGTCAAGCGAGTAGTCACGGGGAAGAAATTGGCTTCCTCGAGGACTTTTCCATTGGCGGCAATCGCACAAATGCGCTCACTCAGTTGGTTCCTGGTACCGAGGCTTACTATTACTACCACTGTCTGCACCTGCAGAACACAGGCGATTATGCGGGCGTTGAAAAGATGCTGGCTCCATGGATCGAAAAGTACAAACTCACAGCCTTGGTTCGCGAAATCAAGTTGCGTCAAGCGCTGCTCACCTACAACAATAATCCAGCTGCCTCGTTGAAGTACTTGCAAACGCATTTAGGACTTGGATTTAACCATCAACGTGACATCGCCAATCGACAAAATTCCTACCCGTCCACATTGGACCCTACTCTGCTTGATAATCAACGACTACTTAACATCGCCTTTTCTCGCCACAGTAATCTTCAAGGTTTGGAGAACCACGCTCTCTACGGTCTTGATGCAACCGGCCTAAACGACACTCGCCGCCGACATCTTTTGCAGCGTCTTACACATCCGGATGTTCCAAACCTCGCAAAATTGATTGTCGCCGATATGAAGGTCGATCGGTTTAGTGGATTTGGAACCTACAATATTCATAAGCAATTGCTGCCAACTCAATTGGAGGAATGTCTTGCTCTGGCGCCAGAGTTATTAACTCAAAGTAATTTCGTCGGTATTTACATCTCTAAGTTACATCCTAGTAATGATTTGCAGTGGGCTCAGGATACCACCGCACACATTGCCTATCTCGACAGGTTGTGGAGTTTCGTTGTTAAGTTGGCGCCGGTTCATAATTCGCTCAAGGCTCACGTGTTATACCGTCGTCTCGTCTTAGACCGTTCGCAAGGCGTCTATGACGCGCAGCGATTCATGACTTATCTGAAATTGCCGCGCAATGCATTCTATGTCAACCAACAATACCTCAAGGACGCTAACCGCAATCGGTACCTTGTTAATTTGAATGCGGACTATTCGGCAATCACTTTGCTACCAGTTGTTGGACAAGATGAACCGCTAATTAGATCCTACTTGGACCATTTCTTCGTCGAATCAGCAGACTACAAATCCTATTCGTCGTATTTACAAGACATCTATTTGAAAGAAGTATTTTCGGAATCGAAAATTACCCATGGTGTGGGAAACCCCAATCAATGGTCGCCGTTATTGTCGGCAGCGAAGTATCAAGCATTGCGAGAACGAATTGACCTTGATTTTGCCTACACCAGTCCCACGACGTACACGGCAGATGCGACAGTGTCCTTGAATGTGGATGTCAAGAATGTCGAGAAGTTGATTGTAAAAATATATGAGTTGAATGCGGAGAACTTTTATCGTCAACAACTTCAGGCGATCAGCACCTCGATAAATCTTGACGGTTTGGTACCCAACTATGAACGTTCTTTAGAGTATTCCGTCGCACCATTGTTGCGAGTTCGCCACAAGTTTGATTTTCCAGAATTGAATAAGGCCGGCGTGTATGTCGTCGACTTCATTGGCAACGGAATCAGTAGCCGCGCCTTGATAATCAAAGGCCGCTTAGACTTCATTGTCCGTACGACCACTGCGGGCCAGATGTTTCAAGTGATCAATTCCAAAAAAGAAATTGTTAAAAATAGCGAGTTATGGGTTGGTGGCGAACATTATACAAGCAGCGAAGATGGTGAGATATTGGTGCCATTTAGCACAAATGCGGGCCTCACTCCCATCGTAATTAGCGACGGTCAGATTTCCACTTTGCATCAGTTCAATCATGAAGCTGAGAAGTACAGTCTGTCGGCGGGGATCGCACTTGATCGTGAATCATTGTTGCAAAGAAAGTTGGCGCCGGTAATGGTGCGTGCGGGACTTAAAGTTAATGGCACACCCACTACGCTTTCGGTGCTCGAGGACGTTACCTTGACAATTTCATCCTTGGATATAGACGGCACGCAATCTAACAGCGTTATTTCCGATTTCATACTAAGAGAAAATGAAGAGACAGTGCATTTGTTTAGAGTGCCACCGCGATTGAAGACGATCCAATTTGTGCTTTCCGGAAATGTTAAGAATATCAGTACGGGTAAAACGGACCGTCTATCCGCTTCCACTTCCTATAACATTAATGGCATTGATGAAACTGAAAAAATCGTGAACATGTTTTTAGGGCGGACAGGAAAGCAGTACGTTGTAGATATGCTGGGAAAATCCGGTGAGGCGCGGGATGGTCGGACAATTCGTGTAACGCTCAAGCACCAGGACTTTATTGAGACGGTCACGACAGTTCTGGCAACGGATGCCAAGGGTCGGATCGTGCTCGGGGAATTGGCCGGCGTGGACACGGTCACTGTTGTCAGTGCGACTGGTGTGCAGGAACAATGGAATTTGGTGGATGATGCGAGTACATTTTACCAATCTCGTCATGCTGCTGTTGGAACCACCATTCGCGTTCGGTATATGGGGAGCGGACAAGAGGTTAGCCGCGATGAGGTTGCGTTATTTGCTGTCAAAGGCAGTACATTTACGAACGACCACTTCGGCGCCATTGCGCTAGCCGACGGAATATATAACATTAAAGGATTGCCTGCCGGTGATTACGAATTGCTGTTGCGATCCTCAGCTCGAAGAATCCGCCTTAAAATAACTGACGCCCAATCTGTTACTGAGGGCTATTTGTTGGGGACCAATCGGCATTTGGAGCAGCGTGGAAATATTCCTCTACAGATTGTTGATGTTAATCGTATAGAAGAACAGGTGAAAATTCGGTTCATCGGCGCAAATCAATATTCGAGAGTTCACGTGATTGCGTCAAGGTACTACCCGCGATTCCCCGCTTGGACTCGGCTGCGATCTGTAATCGACGCCGAACCATTCGCGTTACGAACCTCAGATCCCAAGGCGTTGTATGTTGAGGGACGTGATATTGGCGATGAATATCGTTATATCATTGACCGTCGGTACGCGAGAAAGTTCCCAGGAAATCTACTCGCAAGACCCGAACTCCTGTTAAATCCTTGGCCGATCCGAACAACGGAAACCGCCAAACAGACTGCAGCGGCGGGCTCCGATTTTGAATCGATGGCCAATGCTGTCCCCGAAGCTACTCAGCAGGGTGGCCGAGCCAGTGGCGGAAGTAACGCTTTAAGTGACTTTTCCAATCTAGACTTTTTGCCGGCAGGGTCGGTTTTGTTATCCAATCTTGAGGTCGATGAGGATGGCTTTGTAACTATCGATATCGCGAATCTAGCAGGACATCATCATCTACAGATTGTGGCTGTCGATCCTAATCAGACAGTTGCACGAAGCGTGTCGTTTACGGAAAATCCACGCGAGATATTGGACCTGCGCCTCATCAAAGGACTGGACCACGCCAGTCACTTTATGCAGCAAAAACAGGTGAGTCTAGTTGCAGCGAATCAAGAATTTGTTATAGACGATGTCTCGGCTAGTCGGTTTAAGACTTACGATAGCCTTGTTTCGGTTTTTCAGCTGTACGACACTTTGCAGGCTAACACAGCACTACAGGAATTTAGTTTTATTCTGAAGTGGCCAAGTTATGACCGTGAGAAGAAACGGGAACTCTATTCAAAACATGCGTGTCATGAACTTAGTTTCTTTTTATACAACAAAGACCGAAAATTCTTTGACGAAGTAATCTTGCCATATCTACGGCACAAACAGCACAAGACATTTATGGACGACTGGCTCGTGGGTGGAGACCTCAACGGCTATTTGGTTCCGTGGAAGTATGAACAGCTAAACGTCGTCGAGCGAGTCTTACTAGGCCGGCACGTAAATGCCGAACGCGGCGCTTCCGAACGTCACCTGCAAGATCTGTGGGATCTCGTACCTCCCAATACAGATCAGTTCAACACGTATTTTGAAACCGCCCTGTTTAGAGGCGGTTTGAATGCGGGCGATTTGATATTGGAACTGTCCGATAGTGACCGGAATTTGGATGAGAAGTTGGGCCTAGCAGCACGGCGTCAATTAAGCGGCGGTATTGCCGGGGGTATGGGCGGCAGGTTCGGTAAAGAGGCAGGTGAATTGGAATCCGCACTTGGAAGGCCATCCCGCCAACCACATGGAGCACTATCAGCCGAAAAATCTAAAGATTTGGCTGATAAGCGGTTGTCGAGTTTGAATATGTTACAGCGTGAGCGGAAGAAATCGGTTGAACAGCAACAAGCTAAATATATAGGCGAACGAGACGCCGGAAAACTGGGCGAAAACTATTTCAAGAATAATGACAAGCTGCGTTCCGAGTTACGGAGTCTATACCGTGAACAGGAGAAAACTCAGGAATGGGTGGAAAACAATTACTATAAGCTTCCGATTCAACAACAAATTGCTTCACTGGTAAACATCAATGGTTTTTGGAACGACTGGGCATCCCATGAAGACGGCCAAGAGGAGGGTTTTCGTTCACCGCATGTAGCACAAGCGAGTCGGAATTTTACAGAAATGATGCTAGCCTTGTCCGTGATCGATCTACCTTTCAAAGCCGATGAAGCTGATATTAAAATGGAAGGTCGGGCAATGCGAATAACCAGCGCAGGACCGATGATTGTCTTCCATGAAGAAGTGAACGCCGCGGAAATGAACGAGAAGGTGACTCCGATTTTGGTCAGTCAGAATTACTTCCGCCATGGCGATCGTTTTATTCAAGTCGGCAACGAGAAGCGAGACAAATTTATCACGGATGAATTTCTCGTACAGACAGTGTACGGTTGCGAAATTGTGGTTACCAATCCAAGTTCCTCGCCTCGAAAACTGGACGTGTTGTTTGAAATTCCGGTAGGCGCAATTCCTGTGTTGTCGGGTCGTAAAACGCACAGCGAGTATTTGCAACTTGATGGCTACAACACGGAAACGATTGAATTCTATTTCTACTTTCCTGTAGTAGGGACCTACTCGCAATTTCCGGTACATGCCTCTAGTAGCGAACAACTTTTGGCGGCCGCAGATGCTGTTGAATTCAAGGTCGTAAAGACATTATCTAAGATTGATACAACCTCTTGGGCATACGTGTCCCAGAACGGTACCGACAAGCAAGTGTTGGATTACCTCAAGGTCAACAATGTTCACAATTTGAATTTGGTAAAAATTGCGTTCCGAATGCGTGACAAGGCGATGTTCCAACTAACTACCAGTTTGCTCAAGTTGCGTCATCAATATGACCATTCATTGTGGTCCTACGCGGTCATGCATAACTTGCCGACGGAAGTAAACCATTATCTTGATCATGAAAACCGTGTTAATACGGTGGTCGGCGCGTATCTGGCAAGCCCTTTGTTGACGGTTGATCCAGTGATTCGCCGGACATACGAGCATATGGAATATCGCCCCTTGGTAAATGCACGAGCGCACCAACTTGGTGCGAAACGACAGATATTGAACGATCGATTCTACGCTCAATATAATCGATTGCTAAAATTGTTGAGTTACAAGCAAAAGTTATCCAGCGAGGACTATTTGGCGGTAGTTTATTATCTACTGTTGCAAGATCGAGTTGAGGAGGCCATTGCGCGATTTGCGCTCGTGGACACTGAAGAACTAGCGACTCGTCTGCAGCATGATTATTTCGCCTGTTATCTGGCACTTTCCCAGGGTGATATTAAAACAGCCAAAGCGATTGCCGTTAAATACGAAAAGTATCCGGTGGACCGCTGGCGTAAAATCTTCGAAAACGTTGTCCAACAAGTTGACGAGATTGGGGGCGGCGGTGCTGGTGTAACCGATGCCGATGATCAAAATCAAAATCAAACCCAACTTGCAACTACGGAACCCGGTTTTGACTTTAAAGTTGAAAGCGGCGAAGTAATCGTGGACTACCAGAATTTGAGTTCGATACGAGTGAATTACTATGAAATCGATATTGAATTGCTATTTAGTCGTAATCCATTTGTGCAAAACTTCTCTGGTGGTTTTAGTTTCATTAAACCAAACCATAGTGACGTGATCGAATTGGCAGCAGCTCGTAACTCTCATAAATTTACTCTGCCAGAGAAGCTAAAGAGCCGTAACGTATTAGTTGAAGTTGTCGGGGCGGGACAAACTCAGACCCGCGCCTATTACTCTCACGCGTTAGCAGTACAAGTGATTCAGAAATACGGGCAAGTGCAAGTGTTACAAGCCAAAAGTCGTAATCCACTGGGGACAGTGTATGTCAAAGTTTATGCTCAACTGAAGGACGGCAGTGTTAAGTTCTATAAGGACGGATACACTGATTTACGAGGCAGGTTCGATTACGCGTCATTGAGTACCGGCGATTTGCAGTCTGTTGTGAAGTTTAGCCTGTTGATTTCAAGTGAGGGCAATGGCTCGATGGTACGTGAAGCGATGCCACCACTACGTTAAGGCTTGGTGATATTCGCGAACCTAGTTGTCGTTCCACTGGTCTGAAACGTCGTTGGCGAGTTGATCAATTAAAGATTCTAACGTTTCTAGTTCCATTGGTAGTTGTTCCACAACATGGAACAACTCGGTACGTTGCCTGGCGAATGCCGGCCAGTGTATGATGCTCTGGAATCCGAGGTCAGCGTTTTCACGTTGGCTATTTGTCGAGACTGGATCAACGTTTTCGGAGGTGTGACGGAGTTGATGAGGAGTTTGCACTGCCAGTCGACGCATAACCGACGGCGTCCGCGGATAGTGTAACTGTTTGTGTGCCGTCGAGTATCAAGTCATCGATTGCATCTAGGGTAATAATGAGGTTGGCGGCGTTGGCGGGTATATTCCAACTGTCTGCTACCTGTAGATGCGAAGTAACTGATACCAACGGCGCGTTTGCGATTGGGAAATATGGGTGGTTTTTCCATGGTGATCATGATAATCTTAGAATAATGACTGAAATGACAACAAAGGAATGCTGGGAGAGCACATTTAGTGAGTAATATTCCCCCACAAAATCCGTACCAACAACCTGTAATGTACGCGTCGCCGCTGCCGCCGACGTATCAGCCTCATAAAGATCAATCTCTTGCAATTACTGCACTGATTACGGGAATTCTTTCGGTCATCATAGGTTGGGTGTGTTGTATGTTTATACCTTTGTCCATTACCGCGGTAATAACTGGATTATTGGGAATGCAGAAAGTATCGAGCGGCACAGGAGAGGGATATGGCATGGCGGTGACTGGAGTCATTTTGGGCGGTGGTACCATGCTCTTATACGGTGCGTTTTTCGCTTATATCTATTTTGAAGCCCAAAGTGGCATCAACGAATTCAACACCTATTAGCAGTCGGACAATAGCGATGGAATCCCTGACATGCACCCGTCGCGAGGTATTATCATGCATTGCCGGCGGGGCAAGTTTGGCGTTATCTCCCGTTTGCCTGGCAAAACCTGAACGTTCGTTATCAAAGTTGCGATTTCTTGTGATAAGCGATACGCACCTGGGACACAAGAATTCAATCACGGCTGAAAAGCGTTGGAGTCAAGCGGCGGCAGAATTGAGCACAACAACGGGCGATCTAGTGCTTCACTTAGGCGATATTGTTGACGGCGGGCGTGAGGAGCAATACGCAGTTTACTTACGTGAGCGGGAGAAGATTGGTAAACCGGTATATGAGATTCCGGGTAACCACGACCCGCTAGCATTGTTTCGCAAACATATTCGCAAACAGGTTGATGTAGCAGTCGATCATGAGTGGCTGAAGTTTGTATTAGTTAGCAACGCGCGCACTGATTCGCACGACGGTTTTTTGACTGACGATCAGCTTCAATGGATTGAGTCACAGTGTATCGCTGCGAGCAAGCAAGGGCAGTATGTGATGTTGTGCTTACACGTACCGGTTCATTCCAACCGCCACCCTGACCGTGGATGGTATGTGAAGCCGGAGCAGGGACAGACGAAATTGTATGAGATTATCAGTCGTCACAAACAGCAGATTGTCGCGATGATGCATGGACATTTCCATAACGGCATTCGAGGTTGGAAAGATGACGAGGGAATTCATGAGATTTGCATGCCCTCGGTGTTATATAACTTAGACCGCGGTCTCGAAAAACAAAAAGCACCTGGTTTCAACCCAATCGAATTTCGTCCGGGCTATACGCTGGTTACGATTGACAAAGGGGTCATGACGCTAGACTATAAACCATTGGGCGGTGAGGTGTCGATTAACAGGAAGTGTGATTTTGGTCGCACCTCATAAGATTTCTATTCTACATATTCGCATACGAAATAGGTTAAAGTTTTGAATACACAAACACTATCACTAACATTAGCGTTAGGATTACTTTGCAGCGGCGTAAGTACGGCAGCGCCCACGTTGGAGCAAGCCCAGCAGGTATCCGCAAGAACGGGTCGACCTATCTTGGTTATGGCGGGCGCTGACACGTGACCGGCTTGTCGAGTTCTGGAGAAACGATTGGCAACGGATCGTAGTCTCACAGGGTTAGTGGCACAGTTTGTGCCATTGAAAATCAATACATCCTCCCCAGACTGGCGGACGATTAACAATAAATACCCAACGCCGGGTAACACGATACCTGTGGTCTACATAATACGCGCTGATGGCAAGAAGATATTTGCGGAGCGAAGTGCGTTGCGGGGCGATAGGTTACCCTTCGTGTTGCGGGGGTCGTTGCAAAATGCGGGTGGTATTTTGAGTGATGTGCAAGCCCAGTCGGTGATAAAGGCAGTTGCAGTTGCCAATCAATCGCTAGCCAATTCGGACGCCTATTCCGCCGTGCAGGCAATACGACCACTAACGAAGTTAGGTACCTTGGGAAGTCTTCAAAGTTATGCGAAACCAATTCAGGATGCCAATGCAGTCGTCGGTGACATCTTGAAGCAAGCGAGCCTAGACTTGAAAGCTATTGAAGCAAACTTGCTGTCCACAGAGACCGCGGTTCTGGGTACTACGGGGTTATTTGGGGCGATGCGAACATACTCGATATTTCCGACGGTAAAAAGACAATGCGGCGTCCTTCACCGCAGTGTCTCTGGAAAGGACGAACTAATTGTTGCGGTGGCCCAAGGCAAGGCGATTGATAAAGCGATGGCTCTTAGTACATTGCCCGGCGGTAAGAGCAAAGCAGTGGTGGAACTTGCGCGATTGGCGGAAATGTATAAAGAAGAGTCGACGCTAACATTGATTCAGCAAAAGATTGCCGGCTTACGGCAGTAGGCCTGCCGTTAGGCCTATAGATCGTTATTACGTACGGCAGCGAGTTTCGCTTTAAGTTCGGTTTTAAATTGTGTGACGACCTTGGCATACTTTGGGTCGCTGGCCAAGTTGGTGTACTGCAGTGGATCCTTATGCATGTCGAACAACTCAATTCCCTTGGACGCATCTTCCGCGTATTGAATAAAAGCCCAATCCTGATTGCGTAATAGGAAACCTCTGCCGTTTACCGTAAATGCCGTTTTACGCACTTGGATGGTTGGGTCACTTAGCATTCGCGAAATGTCCTTACCTTGGAGGCGGTCTGGTACGTCTAAACCACAGAGACTAGAAAGCGTCGGATACAAATCAAGCAGCTCTGTAAACGAATTGCAAATCGCGGGCTTCTTTCCCGGAACACTAATGATTAACGGAACTCGAACCGATTCTTCATGCAAACTCACTTTGGCCCAAAAATCGTGTTCGCCGAGATGGTAGCCATGATCGCTGGTGAAAATGACAATTGTCCGATCCGCGATATCGGCGTTCTTTAACGCCGTCATCACTTTTCCGACTTGAGCGTCCATATAAGCCACTGATGCGTAATAGCCTCCAACTGCTTTGCGTTGTTTGGGAACGTCCATTTGCATATTCTTGCTAGTTTTATAGTTGATACCAGCGGTTGGTATATCATCCCAGTCGCCGGGAACTTTTTCTGGCAACAGCATCTTGGAGTAGGGAAATGGTTCGTAATATTTCTTGGGTGCTACGAATGGAACATGCGGGCGTACAAAACCGACTCCCAAGAAAAATGGTTCGTCTTTGTGTGCCGCAATAAGCTCGCAGGCTTTATCCGCTGTACGACCGTCCGAGTGGACCAGATCGTCGCCATCAGCTTCCACCACAACGAATGTATTACCTCCCTTGACGGGTAACTTGCCGTCTGGATTACCCTCTAAGGTCCAACCCTGGCCGGGTGCCTTCCATTCAGGGCCTTGGCTATTAAAGCGTTCGGTCCAACATCGTGGATCATCCGCACCGTCTGTGCCCGCTTCAATTCCACCGGGTACTCCCATGTGGAAGATCTTCGAGACGCGAGCAGTATAGAAACCATTGTTCTTAAAGTGTTCAGCCCACATCGCTCGATCACCAATGGCTGGACGCGGAGTTTTATAACCCAACATTCCTGTGGCATGCGGGTAATAGCCTGACATGAACGATGCGCGGGACGGACCACAATACGTGCCTTGGCAATAGGCTCGAGTAAATCGTGTGCCCGTAGCTGCTATTGCATCGATATTGGGAGTGTTACATACGTCGTTTCCGTAACAGGAGAGCGCAGTATAGGTAAGATCATCGGAGATTATAAACAGTACGTTGTAGGGTTTCTTGAATTCCGCCGCGGCAATAGTAGGGTAGACACTGCTGCAAAACGAGCTAAGCAACAAGGCGACAGGAACCAATACATACCACGTGTACTTAACTCGCAAACAATTTATCATCGATCTTATCCTTATCATTGATATATCTCAGTAACGATTAATCTAAGTTGATTGTAGCAAATCTCTACTGTCGTAAGACCGAAACGTGACGCTTTCGGCGCGACTACTTGCTAGGGATATGCCGTAGTAATTCACGGACGATGGGCATGTTTTCACTCGCCAGATTTCGCACCGGATCAAAGCGGGTCGTCCCGTCGAATAACTCAAAATTGCCGTAGGCCCCATCAACCAACGATGTAATTAATCGGTGTTGGTTCGTTCTTACGCTGACGGCCTTACCCCAGAAACTTAACGCGGCTTCCCGCACCGTCGCTGTAGGATCTCGGAGGATCGGCGTCATGTCCCTACCGTCGAGTGTGTGCGCTGTTGGCTTGAAGGATGGTCTAGCGACCGAAATAAGGGTGGGATAAACGTCGATGGTCTCGACCAAGGACGTGCTTGTTTTGCCTGAGGTCACTCCCGGCACGCGAATTATCAACGGGCTACGGACTGCCCTCTCGAAGGGCGCGTGTTTTGCCCACATATGACTATCCCCCAAATTCCAGCCATGATCACCCCACAGGACAACAACGGTATTGTCGGCAAGTCCAAATTGATCAAGTGCTAAAAGTACCTTGCCAACTTGTCGATCGGTGTACCGTACGCAGGCGAGGTAGGCCCGCCGTAAATCATGAATATCCTGATCACTAAGCGGTCGTTTTTTATCAAACGGAAACGAATATTTAAAGAATTCACCGCTGCCGTGATAGTATTGGCTGTCAGGTTTCTGCGGGTAGCTTGGCGGAGGTATTGTTACATCAGCAAATGCATCCCAATCTCCTTTAGTAGCTACAAATGGCAGGTGGGGTTTAAAGAACCCGAGACCCAAGAAGAAGGGTTGTGAAGTTTTACTATATTGGGCTAATCGAGCGATCGCAGTTTCCGCTAATAAGCCATCGGGCAAGTCGGTATCCTTTTCAGCTTGAAACTGCAATACATCCTTGTTTCCTTGACCGTCCTCGCGATGCTTGCCATTATTATAAGCAAAGAAAATTCCCCATCCTCGTTTCCACGCACCGAACGGCGTTGGCAGGTCATCCCACGCATGGGGCAACTCAGGACGCCCGTCTCCGGCGCCGTTGTACTGATACACGCGGCCATCGGCGGTGTGAGAAATCTTTCCTATGCAAGTTGTTTGGTATCCACTGCGTCGGAAAAGTTCCGGTAGAGTTTGTGCGCCAGCAAGTTTTGTTTTGGAAATTGCTGAAGCGCCCCCATACAACGCACCGTTGCTGCGGGTCACCCCTGAGTTCAGAGGACTTCGACCTGTCAGTAGCGCATATCGTGAAGCACCACATGTGGGGACCTGAACGAAATGGTTAACAAAGAGAGTCGAGGTTCTCGCTAATTCGTCAATAGACGGTGTCTCTGCATAGTCTGCGCCGTAGCACCCAAGTTCCGGTCGTAGGTCGTCGACAGCAATGAAAAGAACATTTAGGGGCTGCGTCTGTCCCAATGCTAATTGGGTGAGGGACACAAAAAAAGTCAAACTAGTTACAAGAGAATATTTCAATGTTCGCTGGAAACGCATGAATCGGTTTTCTAAACAATGGCAATGGAGATCGTCAGCATACTGCTAGGGTGAGCCGATCTTGACTACCGTTTGGTCTATGGGTTAAGTAGCTGCGAACTGCGCAGATATACGGCATAAAAAAGGGATGGAGTCTCTTGTAAGACTCCATCCCCTTGGTCATTCGTGTGTTGCGTGGCTGTTACTTCTTATTGGCGGTAAAATTACCGGCTCCACTTACAGCGGCAACGACATTTTTGTCGTCATAGCCTTCACCTGTGGTGATGACTACAACTTTTTTATCGAAATCAACTTTGTGTTCAGATACACCCGGTACCTGAGCTAGCGCGTCATTGACGGCGCCAACACAAGCCGTAGCTCACGTCATACCTTCGATGCCAAAGGCTACTTGGTTCGTGTCAAGTTCGATTTGGCTAGTTTCGTTGCTAGTTTCTTCGGGTCCTGGCGGGTCTCCGGCAGGTTGCGCCGTATCATCAGTGCAGCCCATGAAGGCGACTGTTAATAACAGTATCGCTGCCAAGCTAGATATGCGTTTCATAGCATTTTGCTCCTAAGTGTAAAATGTAATTCGCGTAAGAAGATCGCTTCTCACAATCTATATGATACGGGTTGTCTTCGACGTTTGTCTAGAGAAACATGCGGTAAAGTCACCATAAGGGATGAAAATAGAGTAAATGAGCGTATTTATCTAAACCTACTGACAGATTGCGGTTATTACATTTCCGTGAACATCCGTCAGACTTTCTTTTCTCCCCTGATGAAAATAGGTGAGGCGTTCATGATCGAGGCCCATCAGATGCAGAATAGTAGCATGAATGTCATGTACGTGTGCACGGTCCGTCACTGCTTCGAATCCAAGATCATCAGTTTCACCGTAGCTGATCCCCCCCTTAACTCCGCCACCGGCCATCCACATTGTAAAGCCGTAAGGATTATGGTTTCGACCAGGTGCATTTTGCCCCTCGCTAAAGGGCATGCGACCAAACTCGCCTCCCCACACGATAAGCGTTGATTCGAGTAGACCGCGTTGCTCCAAGTCGGTCAGCAAAGCATCGATAGGTTGATCTATTTCTGCCGCGTGTTGACCATGATTCTTTTCGATACTGACGTGTGCATCCCAAGTGTCCGCTAGATGCCCGCCGCCGGAGTAGAGTTGGATAAAGCGAACTCCGCGTTGTACTAAGCGACGAGCAACCAAACAATTACGCCCAAATTCGTCCGTCGGATGTTTATCGACTCCGTAATTGTCCAGCGTTTGTTGGGACTCACGGCTGAGATCCACTGCTTCTGGAGCCTCTGACTGCATGCGAAATGCCAGTTCGTAGGATTGAATGCGAGCGGCGAGATCGGAACCTCCGGGGCGCTGTTTTAGATGGTTGTCATTCAGTTTTGCGAGCAGATCGAGTTGATTTCGTTGAGCCTTTTTATCAATATGCGCGGGTCCTTTGAGATCAAGGATCGGATTACCCACGGGTCGAAACAGGGTGCCCTGAAATGTCGACGGCATAAAACCGCTTGAATAATTGGGTTGACCAGAAATTGGCCCTCCTCGTTTATCCATCATGACAACATATCCAGGAAGGCTCGTATTCTCGGTGCCCAAACCGTAGACAGACCAACTACCAAGCGATGGACGCCCGATAAAAGTACTACCAGTATTCATTGCCACCAACGCGGACCCGTGAGCGTGACTGTCAGCATGGCATGATTTGATGATGGCGAGTTTATCTGCATGCTTGCGGATGCCAGGGAAGTAGTCTGAAATAAGTTGGCCACTCTCGCCGCCTGGGCGAAAGGGACGGAAATTGGGCGTAAGGAATCCAACTTTGCGACCGCCGGAGTTGATGTATTTTTTACCGCTCGGAAGTGGTTTGCCGGCGAATTTGTTCAACACTGGTTTGTAGTCGAACGTATCGACTTGACTAGGAGCACCGTTCATCATCAAGAAAATACAGCTTTTGACTTTGGAAGGAAGGTGTGGTTTGCGAGCTGATAATGGGTTCGTGATACCCGCAGCCGCCGCTTGATTGTCAAAAAACTTGTCGGACTCTAGTAGCGATGCTAACGCTAAGCCAGCGAATCCACCGCCCATTTGCCAGACGAACTCCCTGCGAGTAATTCCGCAGGGGAAAAGTCGTTTTTGCCGATTCATTCAAGAGCTGCCTAATCGATGAAAATAAATTCGTTGGTATTAATAATTACATGGCACAAGGACGCCAAAGCAAGGTGTTCCGCCGATTTTCGAGGCGGCGTAACCGCCAATTTGTATTTGATTCCTAGATACGTCCAGACCGCCTCACGATCCTCCACGTCAAGCGGATGGTCAAATACTAGCAATTCTGCGATGTTGCCCTGCCAAAACTCGCTCCCATAATTACCTTGGGTGCCGAGTACATACGGGGCTGCCAGAACTCGTGGCGTGAGTGTTGCATGCGTGGCAAGCAGCGTCGAGTTTTGAAACGTTGTTGCGTGATCCGCCGCGTTGATACCGGTTAGGATAAATGGCTGGCTTGGTTCCGATAGGATGCCAGCCGGGCTAAACGCGTCACTCACTCTCACTTTATTGGTCCCAGTGGTGCCGAGAAACACGGAGTTTGTGGATCTACCGCGACGATGCCAGTTTGAAATGATTTCACGGGCACCTGCGCCTGTTGAACTCTGTGAGACCACCGCGACGATGCTAAAATGGGGTTTCCAAATTGCCTGCCCGACAAGGTTGAGAAAGTCATCTTTTCCGTCGAACATGACGGCGGGATTTCCGTGGATCCCTTGTGGCTTGAATAACGGACGTTTCGCTAGGGTCGCTTGTGATGCGTCGTGTTTATGTAAATGGTCGTCTGTGGTGGGGGATTGGTCCTGCCAAAACATGACTCGACCCTGATCATCCAGTTGCACTCCTTTGTCGGCGCGCAACCAAAGCCCCAAGTTGTCACGGGGCATATTTTCCAATGACGCTGCTAAATTAAGCGGCTTGTCAGATACCTTGCCGTTGTTTTGCACCTCGGCAAAATACGCTGATTGAGTTGACACATGTTGTTGCGCCGCGGACAGTTCAGCCGAGGTAGGGTTTCGAGAAAAGGCGAGATTCCATAAGCGTGAAATTTGAGTGGAAATATTATCGGGGAACTCGACCGCTAGACGCTTCGCCAACGCGTCACTTTGGCTATGCACGAAGTGATTGTTAAGTAGAGCGAGCGCTTGTGGGGCAACGATAGTACTCTCGCGACGAGCGCAGGGCAACGTGGTGTCGGCAAAGTCAAAGGTTGTCATCAAGGGCAACAGTTGGGCGCGCTTTGAAATCATATAGATACTGCGCCTATTGCGTTCTGGCTGAGGAGAAGTTGGCCACGCGGACGCTTTACGCGAAAGTCCTTCGAGGGCATCGGGTGCCATTTTGGGATAGAACGCAGGTCCGCCAAGTTTGGTATTAAGCCGACCGCTGATATTGAGCATAGTGTCACGCAGGGCTTCGGCGTCTAACCGTTTCCGATTCGCCCGCCACCAAAATTGATTGAGATAATCCCGCTGGGCATATTCTTCTTGTTGGGGATGATTGGAGGCCTGCTGATATGTCGCTGACATCAGGATTAGTTTGTGAATTCGTTTGATTTTCCATTGGCCTGAGACAAGCTCCGTAGCTAGGTAGTCGAGCAGTTGAGGGTGCGTTGGCAGTGCACCTTTAAAGCCGAAATTATTAGGTGTGCGGACAATTCCTTCGCCGAGGTAGTGCTGCCAAATGCGGTTGACCATGACGCGTGCGGTCAAGGGATTTCGAGCGTGGGTTATCCAATTGGCGAACTGCAATCGGCGGTGAGTGGTCTTTGCATCGGCCGGCGGCGGAAGGAAAGGTTTGTCCAAGACATTGACCGCAGATAAAGGGCCAGGTTCAATTACATCAGCGGGTCGGTCCCGCTCGCCTTTAATTAATAGCCGAATCTCCGCGGGACTGTTGTTGCGGTCCGTCCAACCGAAGGCAGCGTAACCAAGTTGGTCTGTTGTTGGACCGCCTAGATTGGCCTGTCCGATGTAACCGGGCCAAAACAGGGAGGCCGCTCGGTAGTAATCCGTTTGTGTAATCGGATCAAATTTGTGGTTGTGGCAGCGAGCGCATTTAACAGTGAGTCCAAGAAAGGCTGAGGTAGTGGTATGTACCATGTCTTCCAGTCGCGTATAGACATAGTCGGCGGCGTCGTTGGGTTCATCGTTCCAAGTTCCAGCGCGGATCATCCCAGTGGCAATCACCGATTGTTCATCTCGGTATTCTACTTCGTCGCCGGCAAGCTGATCTCGTACAAAACGATCGTAGGGCATGTCTGCGTTGAGAGCATCAATTACCCAGTCGCGGTACTTCCAAATATTGGGTTTCAATTGATCGCGTTCGTATCCGCAGGTGTCGGCAAAACGGACTAGATCTAACCAGTAGCGTGACCAACGTTGACCAAATTGATGTGTCGCCAACAGCCTATCAACTTCGGACTCGTAGGCGGTGGGGTCGTTATTGGAAAGAAACGCTTTTGTCGATGCAGGGGTCGGAGGTAGACCTGTGACGTCGTAATGTAAACGCCGTAATAGTGTGCGTTTGTCCGCCGCTGGAGCCGCGGTTAAATTGTTCGCTGTAAGTTTCGCGGTGATAAAGCTGTCGATGACTTTCGCCTTATCAACAGACGGTTTAGGGGTATGCATCACCGGTCGCAGTGACCACCAGTCCCGACCCGCGTGTGAATCGGTAGTCGCTTCATAAAAATCTAGATGACGGTCGGAGGGCCACTCTGCACCCGTGGAAATCCACTTGGTTAACAACGCCAACTCGACTGCTGGTAGCGACTGCGACACACCTTTTATCGCGGGGGGCATTTCGCCATCCGTGATGCGTTGCAGTAGAAGATTCTCATCAATTCGCGACTGAATCGATGATTCACTGTCGCCCCCTGCCCTTGCCGTTTTGAGTGAAGTTAAGTTCAGCCCGCCTTGAGGGTCGGTAGAGTTATGGCATTCGAGACAACGTCGAACGATTAGTGGTGCGATTTCCTTTTCAAAATCAACTGCCTGCAAAGGAACCGATAGTACCATTAAGAGCGACGTAAAGATTGTAGCGCGTCGTGTCATGTTATTAATCTATTTCAACCCAATTACCTTACCGTCCAATTTCCAATCAGCGGCAATTTTGACGCCAAGGTGGTGTAAGGCGGTTGTTGGTATATCGACAACGTATACTTGCTCTTTGATGGGGCCTCGCGAAACATTGATGCCACTTACAATGAATGGTGTTGTAAGGATTTCTGGGACGTTGTGTCCGCTGGAGTGTCCAGTCCCTTTGCCGCCGTGGTCCGCAGATAAAAGAATGAGCCAATCTTCTTGTTTAGCGTTGGGACGAGATTCAATCGCCGTAATCAGTTTTCCGATGTGGCCGTCTACTGCTTCAATGGCTGAAATATAGGCGGGGACACTGGGGTGAAATCCCTTTCCGTGACCAGCGGAATCGCAGTTGCCGAAATAGGCGACGATCACTCGATAGTCGTTTTTGGCAATCAGGTTCGAGGCATCTGTTGCAATGGCGCTATCTTTGGCGCCTAAATCACTTGGTTGATGTTGCTTGTAACCGTTGTGGAAATCCGCATGGGAAACCACGTGATCATCAATGGGTGCCCAGTCCACAAAATGCGCCGTCTTGTAGTTAGGGAATTGAGACTTGACGCGTGCAAAAAAATGGGGATAGGCGTCAAACTGTTTTCCTTTGAAGGAATTGTCATGTACACCGTGTTTATCGGCCCAGACACCGGTTAGAAAGCTGGACCAACCAGGCCCACTGATTGTATCGTTCTTTCTGTAACGTGTGCCAAGGATCTGACATGTATTGGAGGTTGCACCGTTTTGGGATAGCTTGTCAAAATTTGGTGTGGCGGCCTTTTTTAGGGCATCCGGTCGCAGTCCGTCTACGCCGATAACGAGTACATATTTAGCCGGCGGTTCCGTAGCGTTACAGAGTGTTTGGGGTAGTGCAAAGAGTAAGGCCGCAAACAGAAGATAACGCATAAATTTGGTTCCTTTTCTCGATTTTGTGTAAATGTATTTTACCACAAATCAGAATAGGAATTAGTACGAATTAGATCCAATAATATTGGACCGCAGAAATCCGTCTGCTGTCACTCGACCCTATGGGCTAAAGAGTAATTCCAACGTGCTTTCCAATTCCGCGGAATACGCTGGTTCCAAGGGACCCTCTCCCTCAGCTTCGGAATCGGAATCATTGATAGAAATTGTCAGGCTGCCAAATTCAATCAATTCGGGAATGACGGTGGTGTTACTACCGTATACAAGAACCGCGTGCAGGGGCAAGATATCGGCTCGTCCGCTGCCGACCAAACTACTGCCAGCGGCAGTTGCTAGGAATTGGACGGTGGAAACGAGGTGTCGCCCACTTCCAGTGGGTTGCAGGCCGGCAAAGGAACCCCATTCGTCGATGATTCCAGGTTCTGTTGTGGTTCCTGATTGGCCGTTAATAAATGGCGATACGAACGAAGGGCCACTGACGATACGCATCAAACTGGAATCGTATACCATATCGATGTAAGCGGAATAGATGCCGTTAGGAACGGGACTGAGATCCTCTGCGTACAAACCGACTAGGAAGAATGAACCCGTTTCCACGGAGGCGATCGGCGTTCCATTGAGATCCGTAAAATCGAAACTAAATGAAACTTGGTGTTCGTTGAAGTTTAGGTAGTTAATGATTTGGAGTGCATCACTTGGTGTAATCCATCCATCCCGATTTACGTCGTAGAATGGCGGTTCTAAATTACTTCGTGGCGTTGGCAATTCATAACTTCCGTTGCGGTTGATTTCCTGGATGATTATTAACACATCGATGGGTGATGTTGCGTTATCACCGTTAACATCCAATGGGAGGTCGTAGTTATGCCAAGGAAAAGCCGGTGTTACTGCAACGTCGAATACTTCGGTTATCGAGCCGTTATCGGCGGTAGTTGCGAGGTCGTTGTCTAATCCACCATCGGTAACCGTTAAGGTAAACGTAGCAGTCCCGCTTGCTGCCGCGGATGGAGTGAGATGAATGATGCCCGTTGACTCGTCCGAAAGGTAATCTAGCGTAACGGTTGAGAATAAATCAGTGTTATCATTCTCGATCGCTATCGCCAGTGGTTGTGTTTCCCCGAGACCCGCGGTGATACCAGTTAAATCAATTGAAAACGTGGCAGAATCCTCGGTGACTGTCACATCATCGATAGGATCAATGGTTGGCGGATCATTAATCGCAAGAACTTCGACGTCAAAGTCTTCCGTCGTTACCGCGTTATCAACAGTGGTCGCTAGATTTGAGTCCAATCCTCCGTCGGTTACGGTAACAGTGATTGATGCAGTGCCGCTTTGGCTCGCCACTGGAGTGAATTCTAGGGTGCCCGTTGAATCCGGTGAGGCATAACTTATGATCGGTTGCCCCGTGAGTTCGGTGTTATTGCTTACTACCGTCACAGCTAGCGGTTGCGACTCATTTCCACCGGCGGCAAGCCCCGACAATACAACCGTTTGCAACGTAGCGTCTTCGTTAATAGTTAAATTGTCTAATGTGTCGATAGTCGGAACGTCATTTTCAGCGGTTACGGTTATTTGAAAAACGGTTGTTTTACTAGCGTTGTCATTGGTTGTACCGAGGTTACCATCGAGACCACCGTCTGTCACTTGAACTGTAACCGTCGCTGTACCGGATTGATCAGCAAGCGGGGTGTAAGTAATGTGACCGGTGGTTTGGTCGGAGGTATAAGTGACCAGTGGGTCGGCAAGTAATGTTGGATTGCTGCTGCTTGTTGTGATTTGTAGGGGTTGTGTTTCGTTGGGCCCGGCCGAAATTCCTGTCAGCGATATTTGTTGTGTGACGCCATCCTCAACTGTCGTGACATCCGAAATTGAATCAATGGTTGGGGCCGCGTTGGTATCGTTGATTGTTATGACGAATGTGGTTGTGGTCAGTCCATTATCGGCGGATGACTCAATATCACCGTCGAGGCCCGCATCAAATACATTCAGTGTGATGGTTGTTTGACCGCCAGTGTCCGCAACGGGTTGAAACGTGATGGTGCCAGTGGCATTGGCGGAAGTGTAATTCACCACGGGATTGGCCATCAACGTCGCATTGCTGCTTGATGCGGTGATCAATAGATCCTGTGTTTCCGATCCTCCGGCGGAAATTCCAGCCAGTTGAACGACTTGTTGTGTGGCATTTTCAACGAGGACCAAGTCGGAAATTGCATTGATCGTAGGATTGTCGTTTACGGGGCTCACAATGATATCAAAAGTGGTTATTGTGGTTCCGTTGTCGCCGTTTGTAGCGAGGTTTGCGTCGAGTCCACCGTCGGTTACGGTTACCGTGATGGTTGCTATGCCGAACTGATCCGTCAAAGGTGCGTAACTGAGTGATCCGGTATCATTAGCTGTTGTATAAGTGACCACTGGGTTTGGAATCAGTAAAGTGTTATCGCTCGACGCCGTAACTGCCAATGGTTGGGTTTCGGATGTGCCTGCTGTGATGCCAGTAAGACCGACGACCTGAGTCGCAGCGTCTTCAAGTATTCCGAGGTCAGACATCGAGTCAATGGTTGGTGGGTCATTGATTGGGTTAACGGTGACATTAAAGGTAATTTGCGTGGTTGAATTGTCACCGCCTGTCGCAATGTCACCATCGAGTCCAGCGTCGGTGACCGAAACGGTAATGGTTGTACTGCCGGATTGCGATGCGAGTGGCGTAAAGGTAATTGAACCGGTAGCATTGTCCGAGGCATAACTCACCACTGGGTTGGCCATCAACCCAGTATTGCTGCTCGTGGCAGTTACTTGCAGTTCTTGGGTTTCTGCACCACCGGCAGTAATTCCTGCGAGTTGAACGACTTGCTGGGCAGCGTTTTCCAAAAGTACAATGTCGTCGATTGCATTGACTGTGGGTTCGTCATTGACCGGATTAACAACAACATCAAACGTAGTTGAGGATAGACCGTTATCAGCGAGGGTGGCAAGGTTTCCATCGAGGCCACCGTCGGTGATGGTTACGGTGATCGTTGCCATGCCAAACTGATCCGTCAGGGGTGCGAAACTGAGTGAACCGGTAGTGTTAGCAGAAGTATAGGTGACATTAGGGTTGGGGATTATCGCAGGATTATCGCTTGTCGCCGTCACGGCCAACGGTTGAGTTTCCGATGCGCCGGCTGTGATGCCAGAGAGATTGACGACTTGGTTGCCTGCGTCTTCGAGTAAACCGAGGTCGGAAATTGTATCGATGGTGGGTGGGTTATTGAATTGATTGACAGTAACGTTAAACGTCACGACGGTTGTACCATTATCGCCGCTCGTTCCAATCTCACCGTCAAGCCCAGCATCGATGACCTGCACGGTGATCGTTGTTTGACCGCTGGTGTCCGACACGGGTTGGAAGGTAAGAGTGCCGGTGGTATTGTCGGAAGTGTAATTCACGATCGGGTTGGCCATTAACGCAGTGTTGCTGCTTATCGCGGTAATAAGTAAATCCTGAGACTCCCCGCCGCCGGCAGAAATTCCGGCGAGCTGCACGATTTGTTGTGCGGCGTTTTCTACGAGTTCAAGGTCGGCGATTGCATCAATTGTAGGTTTGTCATTTACGGCATTCACGTTGGCGTCAAAAACGGTCGAGACCGTTGCGTTATCTTCTGGTGTGGCTAGGTTTCCATCGAGTCCGCCATCGGTGACGGTTACCGTGATTGTTGCTGTGCCGGATTGATTCGGCAGAGGAGTGAATTTAAGCGTTCCCGTCATCTCGTTTGAAGTATAGGTAACGCTGGGCGTGTCAGTTAGATTGGTATTGTCGCTAGCAACGGAAACTGCCAAGGGTTGAATCTCAGTTCCGCCGGCGGAGATCCCGGTGAGATTGACTTGTACCTCTGGACCATCCTCAACACCGTTGGTGTTTGAAATGACGTTAATGGTTGGTGCAAAGGTGTCAGCGATTTCCCAGCCCAAGTCGTCCAGCGCCGCCCAATCAAGAACGGTAAATTGTTTTCTAGTGCCGACCGTTAAATTTGGATCCATCGCCGCCTCTTGCACGCCACCCGTATTGATTAAGGTACTGTCGAGATCGTTGATCCAGTGACTTGAACCACTTGCAAGTGAAACATTTCCCCCATTGGCGGCTGCAGATACGGGGCCAGTAAACAGATTTGACCCGTTTACGAGGTTATCCCATGAGTCAGCGGTTCCCACACCTAGGACATGGGCTATCTCATGTAACGCTACGCTATAAAAATCGTTTTCGCCAGCGGACGGTTTGTCATCGCCAAAGTTCCAATTGGGAGAACTGTCGAAAGTGATATGGCCCCCCCACGGAGCAAAGTCCGTGCTGTTGCTAGGATTGTCGGCATCAATTCCCGTTTGGCCACGATTGGAAACGTTGGACAAAAATGAGGGTGAACCCATCGCGCCATATCCGCCAGGACCGCCAATGCCGAGACTGCCAATGTTCCTGCCCCCAACGAAGATAATAATCGTGCCAAGGGGAATCGTTAGGTTGTGGATTTCGTGGCTTGCGCCAGTTCCGGGGTGCGTGAATGAGGCGTCCCACGTGTTGCTGCCTGAGGGCGCGATCGCATCGAGTTCCTCGGTAATACGGCTTTCAAGCACGGTGGCAGCGCGTTGCAACGTGTCTTTACGCGTTTGGTCGTTGAAAAAGTTATTTGTGTCCAGCGAGTAATCTAGAACAATGGAAAGTCCGTCTGCAGCTAGCACGATGCGCGGCTCGAGTTGTTCGAGGCCACGTAGAAACAACCGTCGCTTTCGCGGTTTTTTGGGTTGCCGTGATGAAAACAGCCTACGGAACATGTAAACGCCAGTTTGAAGGAGTGTGCGGGGTACTAGATTGGAGGATAGGTTATACTTCATACTATGCATAACGCGGAAAATTGTCAGCTAATAAGTGTTTGTTTTTATTAATGAAATGGGCTGATTCAGCGGTCGGTAACGCTTTTTTCGGAATCTTACGATTAATTAGTTCAAAATATCGCCAATACAGAGTGCTACCCGAAATTAAGGGTATGGAGTCAACAAAAATGAAACGTTCATGTATCGCGATAGTGTTGACTTTGATTTTAATATTTGGGACGAATTCGCTTAGCGTGCGGGCCCAATCGGGGCTAATCGCGCATTGGGATTTGGCCCAGAACGCCCATGATAAATCTGGCAATGGTCATCATTTGGTGAACCACAATGTTAAATTCTCATCCGCGTCAGGTGCTCAATTTAACGGTGTGGACAGTTGGTTGGAATTGCCCTCGGATGACGTACCAGATATTTGGAAAAACGGACTTACAATTTCTGCGTGGGTTAACACTCCAGAGCGACTGCAGGATGTAATTGGAGACGTGTTATCGTGTTATAACTTGAAAACGCGTACCGGCATCAATCTGTCAATTATGAACTACGCAGGGATTACAAATGCTCAGTCCAACCATCGAAATGTGTTTTTTGGAGTCGACGATGGAAGTGAAATATCCGCGTGGAAAAACTGTGGACGTCCGGGAAATAGCCAGTACGTACGGTCGCTGATCGTATTCAACGGCGAGTTGTATGCTTCAACATGGGAGCCCGGCGCGACTCAACGAGGGCATGTTTATAGGTACGCAGGTAATCGAGAGTGGATTGATTGCGGCGCTCCTAGCGCAGCAAATTGCATTGCGGCGATGGCGGTGTATAACGGAAAACTATATGTCGGTTCCGAGTTATACAGTGGCGGTGGTTCGTCGTTACCGCTGTCGAAAAACTTAAACCATGGCGGTACAGTGTATCGTTATGAGGGAGGGAAAACTTGGACTAGCATGGGGCGAATTGCGGACGTTCGGTCTGTGAGTGCTTTAACCGAATTTGACGGAAAATTGTATGCGGGTACGGGCTCCACCGGAGCGTGGCGGGATACTCCACGTACTCGCGGAATGTATCGGTTTGACGGGCCTGGCGAATGGGTTGATTGCGGTTGCCCTGATCTGAGAGTGGTCCATTTGGGCGTACATAACGGCCATCTTTACGGCCTGAGTTATGACGACGGCGGTTTTTTTCAATACGAAGGGGGAACGAATTGGAAACGTCTCGGTCCGATTCCAGAGACCACCCAAGCATATTCGATGGTGATCTATGAAGGTGCGGTGCACGTTGGTACTTGGCCCACTGGATCGGTTTATCGCCTCGACGGTTCGCAGCAATGGTCGTTTCGTGGTCGGTTGGGTGAAGAAAAAGAAGTCATGGGCATATCCGTCTACAACGGTCAGTTGTTTGCGGGCACCCTGCCCTATGCGGACGTATATCGATATCAGGGCGGAACGAATTGGACGACCACGGGCCGTTTGGATACCACTCCGGACGTAAAGTATCGCCGCGCTTGGTCGATGGCTGTGTTTGACGGGAAACTGTTTTGTGGCGTGTTGCCATCGGGAGAAGTTCTGTCATTGGAAGTTGGCAAGGGCGTCAGTCATGACCGCGCCTTGCCCAGCGGTTGGCAGCATTTGACTGCTGTCAGGAGAGATTCTCAATTGCAATTGTTTGTTAACGGAAAGCTAGTGTCGTCGACCGAAGACTTCGATAAATCACGGTTTCGAACGCCTAGTGGTACGGCTTTGCGTCTTGGTTTTGGCCAACACGACTATTTTAATGGACAGATGAAAGATGTGCGGATTTACGATCGAGCGTTGGATAGGCGAGAGATAAGACGGATCGCGAATCCTAACGCGCAACCCTAACCTGCATAGTAGGTTAGGCAATGATGTCGCGGATTATATGGCCGGAGACATCAGTTAATCTGTAATCGCGACCTGCATGGCGATATGTGAGTTTTTCATGGTCGAAGCCCATTAGATGTAACATTGTGGCGTGTAGATCGTGGACGTGTGTCCGTTTTTCGACCGCGCGGTAACCAAATTCATCCGTATTGCCATAGGAATATCCTCGTTTGACGCCACCACCGGCAAGCCAAATGGTAAATCCATGGTGATTGTGGTCCCGTCCGGTAGGAGTGCCACCTCCAATTGGAATCTCAACGGCGGGGGTGCGGCCAAATTCCCCTCCGCAAATGACTAACGTTTCCTGAAGTAATCCACGCTGCTCAAGATCTGTTAACAATGCCGCAATTGGTTGATCGGCTTGTTGGCCTAAATCTCGCATTGCCGAATCTAAACCGCCATGCGTATCCCACGGTTGGACATCACCGTGGAAGCACTGCACGACTCGTACTCCCCGTTCAATCAATCTGCGAGCGATCAACAACTGCCGACCATGTACCGAATCCGCATTATAGAGGTCATGGGTTGCCTGAGTTTCGCCAGAAATATCAAAGGCATCGGTTGCCTCCATCTGCATACGGTAGGCTAATTCAAACGATTGAATACGTGCCTCTAAATTAGCATCCTCACGCCGTGGTTTTTGATGTTCACGGTTGAGAATGGCGAGCAAGTCGAGTTGCTGCCGTTGCGATTTGTGATCGAGTCTGGAGTTCCTGATATTCGCAATCAATTCGTCGACTTTGACTTTTCGGGTATCCAAGTAGGTGCCTTGAAAAATTCCAGGCAGAAAAGAACTACGCCAGTTGGACGAATCGGCAACGGGTAATCCGGGACACATTGCAACATAGCCGGGAAGGTTTTGGTTTTCTGTGCCCAGGCCGTAGGTGAGCCAAGATCCATAACTCGGTCGCGATTGACGTTCGTCACCGGTATTCATCAAACGCATGCTCTGTTCATGATTAGGCGTGTTGGCATACATCGACTTGATGACACAAATCTTATCAGCATGAGCAGATGCAGTCTTGTCGAATATTTCGCTACACCACTGTCCGCTATCGCCGTATTGTTTGAACTGAAATGGAGACGCCAAAGCTACGCCGGTTTCTCGCTCCGTCGCGAGGTTACGAAATGGGAGCGATTGACCGCCACGTTTGTTGAGTTCCGGCTTGTAGTCCCACGTATCAATTTGCGATGGTCCGCCATTGAGATAGATGTGGATGATGTGTTTGGCGGTTGGTTGAAAGTGAGGTGCCTTAACTGCAAGCGGATTAGGAGCCGCGTCTACCAGATCCGGCAGCGCAAGCAGACCTAAACCAGTTCCCATGCCTCCTAGAAGTTCCCGGCGACTGACAAAGTTGCGATGTGGACCATTGGTGCTCATATTAGTGGCTCCTCTGCTGCGTCAGATGTTTTGAGTCGGGGATTGGGGGAAGTGTGTACGGGTGTGGTTATTAAATGAACTAACTCCTAGTCTATAAACCAAAGTTCATTTGACATCAAAAGTATTTGAGCATAGTCCTGCCACGAATGGTCCGCGGTATAATTTAATCCCAACATTAATTCGTTAGGGGTTGGTTGTCTGCCGAGCGCGAGTCGATACAACAGGATTGCTTTTTCCTTCGGGGTTGTAGCATCAAGCCGTTTCGCGAGTGATTTTGAAATCGTTTCCATAAACGGACTATTCATGGCAAATAGCGCCTGCTGAGCAACTGTAGTGTTAGGTCGTTTGGCCGTTGAGCTGTCGGCATTAGCGGAATCAAAAATCTGGACGACGTTGGGGAGGTTTTGTCGCTCGACAAATGAATATATGGTCCGACGTTGGTTCAGGGGGTCCTCGATCAGCATTGGCCGGCCGAACATTGTGGGATCTAATTGCCCTGAGATGCTCAGCAGGGTGTCCCGCATTTGTTCTAAATCCAATCGCCTTCGATTCGCGTGCCACAATAGTGAGTTGTCAGGATCGGCAAGGGTTTGCTCATTAAACTTTTTGGACACTGGAATAATGGATGACAAGCGGTACGTGTCGGATGACATGATAAAGCGGTGCAATGCTTTGGTGTGAAAGCCGGATTCAATAAATTGAATTGCTAGCATGTCGAGTAATTCGTGATGCATGGGCCGTGGTGTATTGAGGCCAAAGTCGCTAGGGTTTTCGACAAGGGGCTTACCAAAATGGTGCATCCAAACGCGATTGACCCAAACTCGTGCGGTTAACGGATTCTTAGGGTCCGCTATAGCATCCGCCAGATCCAGTCGACCGCTGGAACTGGAATAGGAGACTCGTTTTGACGTTGACAGTATTTCAAGAAATCGGCGAGGTACAGGATTCCCTGGAAATGCCGCGTCGCCACGTTGGAAGATTACGGGATCACAGAGGACCGGTTTATCTATCATAACCATCGCACGATCGGCCGCTGTGTTGTCTGTCACTGCGATCCCATCTAGTTCATTGACGAGGCCACGAAATGCGTCTTTATCTTGGCGTGCTAGATAATGGTAAACATCGCGTTCGGAAAACCATGATGGGCTTTCTGACGACAATAGCAATTGCACAAGAGAGTCGTGATCGAATGAGGGGAGTCTTTCAATTTGGCTACGGAGCTCAAGTATCTGCTGGTCTAGAACCGCGGTCTTTTTGGCAATGTTCTTTAAAAAAGACTCATCCGCTACTATCTCGAAACGGGCGTCACCTAAAATTGCTTGGTCATGAGAGATTCCATCGGTACCTTGCGTAACTAGAAATGTTAAAAACTGCGAGTTTGGGTCGAGTTCCAAGCGAATTGGGATTCCAGCCTGCTGCGCTTTGATGCCAAGGTGTTGTGAAACTTGCTGACCATCGAGAAAAATAGTTACATCAAGAATGCTTTGATCTTTTTCACCTAGATGACCGATAATGGAATGAAATACCATTTTTTGAGCGCTGTGAAACTTGCGTAACGGTGCGAGATCAAAAGTGATGCCTTTGTTGGCATGCAGCGCTACGCACCAATGCGGCGCTGTGCCGTAGTTGATAGCATCGATGGTCGTTGAGGAATAACCTGACGGCGGTCCGGACCGCACGTAATCCCAGCTTCCTGAGAGATTGGTCGGTACGCCGTCGATGGTCAATCCAGTGGAACTGATGACTTGCCTGTCCAATTTCTGCGGTACGAATACGCCATCGACGTAACGGTTTTGTGATTTGGAGAAGACATCGGGATTTGCAATTTCAACGAAGCCCGTTGAGCCTTGGACGATTGCACCTGTTGATGGATGTACCCCAATATCCGATTCACCTATTGTTAACCCGTGTCCCCCTGTGACAATATCAGCGAGATTGAGTGTTTTCTCGCCTAATGCTTTGCGTGCGTCGAGCAATGCCGCTAACTCATTGCGCAATTGTACTGGCGTCTCCCACAGGTTGGTGATTAATTTGCCATAAACGGTAGCGACCTCAAGGGGTGTTTGTGGAGTTGCCGCAAGGAGCGCGGCGATTAATCTCTCGTCAACACCTTGATTTCGCCATTGTTGGGGGCGCAACGTTGGTTCTTTCATCAAGTCGTGCCAAGGTCCAAACACAGGGTCCCCGCTGAAGTTATGTTGAGCGATATATTGTCGCCACGCATAAGTGATACTGGGGCGCGCCTGGTCCGGTGTTAACGACAGAAAGAATATCGTTGTTTCCGCATTGTCCGGTTCGGTAGTTGCGACCTTGACAAAATGTTGGATCGTACGAGAACGAACTTCCTGTAGTGTCCTTTGGTGTAGGAAGGATTGACGTTCTTGGATCTGCTTGAGTTTTTGTTGATATTTGTCTTCGAAGGCTTTGCTCGTGGCGGTGACATCCGCAATGCGTGGTCGCAAGATAGGTTCTTCGCTACTCGCAAAGATCCCAT
>CAWVZW010000030.1:0-37446 GCA_963934735.1 uncultured Planctomycetaceae bacterium | reverse complement strand
AGTCTGGCAACTGATAGCGTGACGTTCTCGGATAGAAAGGGTTTACACGAAGTAATCGCAGATCTTGGGGAACTCAAGGTGATCCTAGGGAAGCTGCGAAGGTTTGCGTTGCCAGTCGGGGGTGATGCTCGGTGTAGAAGTTCTCTCCGGCCGTTTGTTACCAAGACGGGGCGTAACGCTCCATCATCTACCAAATTTCCCTTCGGGCTACCGCGATGGATGCGGGGCGTAATTGTCGCGCCGCCAGGTAAAGCTTTGGCTTATATAGATTACAGCCAACAGGAAATCGCCGTGGCGGCTGCACTCTCAGGGGATGATGCCCTGAAGCGGAGTTACTTAACCGGAGATCCCTACTTACAGTTTGGTATGGACGCCGGGCTAATTCCAATTGGTTCTACAAAAGAAACGCATGGAGAGGAGAGGGAGGTCTTTAAACAGGTTGTTTTAGGAGTGCAGTATGGGATGGGGGCCAACACCCTATCGCGAAAGGCGGGGGTCACCCTCGCGGAGGCGCGTGAACTTCTTAAACACCATCGAAAGACTTACCCAGTCTATTGGAGTTGGGCCAATAGTGCGCCCATTAGCGCGAGATACGACGGTGTTATAAAATCAACGTTCGGCTGGGAACTGCATGTCACTCTAAACATGCGGGACTCGACGCTCAAGAATTTCCCTTGTCAGAGTAATGGAGCGGAGATCCTCCGTATGGCGTGTGTGATGCTACGGGAGGCGGGTTTTGAAATGTTGTGCACGGTGCACGATGCAATCCTGTTTGAATTCGATATAGATTCCCTGGACGCTAAAGTACGAGCGGCACGTGAAATTATGACGAGAGCCTCGGAAATTGTTTTAGACGGGTTTCCTGTTTCTACTGACGTCGACATCTATATGCCCGGCGAGAGGTTCTTGCCTGAGACCGGTAAAGCTAAGGAAATATGGGACTTGGTAACGGACATATTAGAAAAGGAGTCCAACAAATGATATGGATAAATAAATTTAGGATGACTGACGTGGTTACACCTGAGCTAGGTGAGAAACCCACTACACCGAAGCGGCAACAGGGCCCCTTTATCAAAGGACCTGTTCCATGCGAATGGCTTAGAAGGTGTTGGCCGTTGCCAAAACGCGCAATGGCGCTGGGTCTATTTTTATGGCACATTTCAGGGATGGAAAAAAAGGGCAAAGCACTGAAAGTCCGCCCTGAGCGGGTGAAGAAAGAGTTTGGGCTGTCGTCCAAATCCGTGTACCGCGCGCTCCATGACCTCGAAAAAGCCGAGTTAATTACCTGCGAACGCAAGAGAGGACGTTGTGCCCGGGTCCACATCGTCACGGTAGAGCCGGAGGGTGAACGTGAGTGTCTATAAAAACGTGAAAACAGATATTCCAGTCCGGGCTGACAAACTGGGATTAAGACAGATACGGCGAGAGGATACTTCTAACATAGTAAACAAATTGAACTGGTCTAGCGTTGAAAAAGCTCAGGCCCTATTACAGGAGACATCGGAATGCAGAAATTACTGACAGATAAACAGACCGCCGAATATCTTGGCATTGGAGTGTCAACGGTATGGAAGCTGACGAAAGAAAACAAGTTACCGAGGGTTAACCCCGTGGGCAGAAGCACTCGGTGGCATGTTGACGACCTAGATAAGTACATTACTTCATGCAGGATCGGAGGATAATTGTGTTAGAAATAAACAATGGTAAAAGTTGGCGTTGTCAGTGGAAAGAAACTCAAGCCAACGGCAAGCGTATAACTCAACGCATTACACTGGGATCGACAAAGAAGCTGTCCCGCAGTGCCGCCATGAAACACCATGATATGATTATGTCGATTATCGGAACCGTGGAGCAGGGGCAATCCTTTGATCGCCCACAGCAGACATGGCTAGTTACTATTCCTGAAAAACTTCATGGTCGCTTAGAACGACTAGGTTTGGTACGCGAACGTGCCGCACGCCGCTCCCAAGACGAATTCTCCGTCACCAAGGTCCGCGAAGAATACCAACAGAGTCGGGATGTCAAAAGCTCCACGCTCGCCAACGAGAACCGTGCATTCGATCACCTAGAGGAATTTTTTGGTGCAGATATGGACGTGCGTGAGATTAATGCAGCGCGGGCTAAGGCGTTCGCTGGAGCGTTACCGAAGGCGAGAGTCACAGGAACAAAAAAGCTCGCAACCAGCACGGTATCTGGGCTTCTGAAGAAGGTTGATGGCTTGTTTAATTATTTGGTTGACAGTGAATTCATCACCAAGAATCCCTTCAGAACAATCAACAAGTCGATGAAACGCGACCCATCGAAGGATCACTACGTTACGATTCAGGAAGCTCGTGATTACATAGATGCTGTGGAGCATCCGCAGTGGAAAGCTATCATGGCGATTGCTCGTTACTGTGGCATCCGTGGTCCAAGCGATGTGTTGTTTATGAAACGCAAGCACATTAATTTTGAAACGAACACAGTCACGTTCCCCTCGCTGAAAACCGGCAATCGTAACTGCCCGATGTTTCCGGAAGTCGTGGAGCATCTCCAATGGCTGTGCGACCGTGAGGCCGATGCTGAGGGCTATCTGTTTAAGGACACAGAGCAGGGCGGTCATGGAAAGAAGGGCAACTGGGAAGCTGTCAGAGCCTCTGGGAACCTAAAGGATTTGAACCTCCGCAAGACACCCAACGATAGTTATCACCGGCTCACAGGGAAAGACCCATTACCCAAGCTGTTCAAAAATTGCCGAGCTACCCGTGTGACAGAACTCATCAAAGTCTATGGTAAAACGCAGCATAGCGTCTGCAATTGGATTGGACACACCAAGCAGATTGAAGATGAACATTACCTGATGATGATGGAGGAAGATCACAAGCACGCCGTGGGAATAGTCACCGACCCAAAAGTAGGAGACAAAATAGGAGACAGCACCCCAATTACACAGCAATCCACAGTCCTCTCTGATGATGTGTTGCAGCGTGTGATGGCCACCACTGAAGCAGAAGCACTAGCGGAGAATACCCTAGTATTGAAGGAGCTAACGACTCTACTGGCCTCTACACCAGACGCAGCTTCTCTACTGCTGAGTGCGATTTCGGCTAAAGCCAAAAAGCCTCAAAGTAGCTCGAACAGGGGTCGAACCTGCACTCCCGAAGGAACTGGATCCTAAATCCAGCGCGTCTGCCAATTCCGCCATCGAGCCATATCGTCAAAATTATATACAACCCCGCTATTCTCGACTACCCCTTCCTAAACTCGCCATCCTTATTACACAATTTCACAGAAAAACGATACAATCAATCGTTACCTTGTTTCAAGCCGATTAACCTCGCAGTCAAAAACATAATGAAACGACGACCAAATATTGCACTTGCCCTAATGTTGCTTCCACTCCTCACCGCCTGCAGCGATATCAGCACACCAACACGACAGTCCATTGATAATTTCCCAACTAAAAACCTACAAATCATCTGCCCCTGGGGCGCCGGAGGTGGAACCGATCGTATCTCCCGCTACTTCGCCGACCAAATCGCTAAAGAACTAGGTAAAAACTGTGTCGTGGTCAATAAAACCGGCGGTAGCGGAGCGGTTGGCCATAACGCCGCTGCTAATGCCCGACCCGATGGACACACGATCGCTATGATCACCGCCGAACTGTCCACCATGCATCAGCTAGGCATCACCAGTAAGACCTACAAGGATTACATTCCCCTGCTGCAAATGAACGGTGACCCCGCAGCTATCATCGTCGCTAAAGATTCCCCCTGGAACACCGTCGAGCAATTCCTCGCCGCTATACGCGCTAGCCCAGGAAAGATCAAAATGTCAGGAACGGCAACAGGTGGCGCCTGGGACCTGGCACGCGTCGGCATGCTACAGGCCGCCAATCTCACCAAGGACGACACCATCTGGGTCCCGACTCAAGGTTCCGCGGAATCACTGCAACAACTCCTTGGCGGACATCTAGACGCCGTCTGCTGTAGCGTTCCTGAGGCCGCGCTGCAAATGAAAAATGGAACCCTAAAATGCATCGTCGTCATGTCCGCAGACCGCACACCCGCCTTCCCCGATATACCTACTCTCAAGGAATCCAACATTGAATGGACCTGTATTGGCTGGCGTGGTCTCGCCGTGCAAATCGACACTCCGACAACTATCGTTGATAAATTGACCGCAGTCACTGAGAAAATCGCCCGCTCAGCTGATTTCCAACAATTTATGGAAACACAGGGATTCGGTATCGAAATTCGGATTGGTCCAGATTTTTCCGAGTTTCTTGCGGAGCAAGATAGCCAATGGTCCGATGTCACCAAACATTACGGGGGACAATAGTCCGTGTCCACCGTCGAACCAAACCAATCCGTCGACAGAACTTCTATCTCCCAATGGCTGCTCCCCGCATTCTGGATCCTCGTCGGCAGTGGTTTCTACTTCGGTGCCACCCAAATTACGACCGCCATTGTCCAAGACAAACATGATCCCGGCCCCGCTGCGATTTGCATGCTGTGCGCCGTCGTACTCGTCGTTCTCGGCGTCACACAAACAGTCCAGCTTGCAATAGCTAGATTGCATACCGCTGCTATTAATCCTTCCTCCAATTCAGACGCCTCGCAGAAAAACACTAATCGTGCAGATGCGATCCTCGCAGCGTCTCAATCAATCCTCGGCGTTTGCGCCATCGCATTCTATATCTTCGCCGTGTTTCAGATCGGTTTCGGGCTAGCCACACTCGTCTTCGGTATTATTTCCATGAAATCACTCGGGGCCTCATGGCTCGGTACACTTCTAGCAACCGCTACCTGCATCGCCACCGTATATTTAGTCTTCATTGAACTCCTCGGAATCCTCCTCCCCACCGGCCGCTGGGATTTGCCCTTCTAAGATACCATGTCTGACTTTTTCGAAATCATTCAAAGCCTATTGACGCTACAGGTACTCGTGCCATGGATTCTGGCAATGACTTTTGGCATCTTCGTCGGTTCGACACCAGGTCTGACCGCCACCATGGCGGTTGCGCTTGTCATCCCCTTGTCCTACAACCTTCCCAAAGAAGCTGCTCTCGCCATGGTAATTGGCGTTAGCTTTACCGCAATATTCGCCGGTGATATACCCGCTACGTTCCTCCGCATCCCGGGCACGCCCGCCTCTGCGGCAGCCACGCTTGATGCCCATCAACTAGCAAAAAAAGGTAAAGGAAAGCAGACCCTCCTTATCAACCTACTTTGCAGCGCATTCGGAGGTGTCTTCGGCGTCCTAATCCTGATGTCAGTCGCTCCTCAACTCGCAAAACTCGCGTTGCTATTCAGCAGTTTTGAATATTTTTGGTTGTGTTTGTTAGGCCTAACTCTTGGTGTGACGGTATCCAGTGGGAATCATAAATTAAACGGCACACTCGCTGCATTTTTTGGCGTACTCCTGGCAACGGTTGGCAATGATGTCACCACCTTTCAGGAACGCTATATGTTCGGATTCACTGAGTTGAGTACAGGTCTCAGCTTCATTCCGGCAATGATTGGATTGTTTGGCATCTCCGAAGTAATTCGGGCGGTGTATCGATATAACCCCGCCAGCGAATCGTCCTCGAGCCTTACAGACAACAGTAAATTTGAAGTTCGAGATTCGCTAAGGATCATTGCCGCCAACACGCCTACCATCGCGCAATCTGTTGTGACTGGAACAATCATAGGAGGACTCCCGGGTGCGGGTGCTGACATCGCTGCATGGGGCGCCTACGGCGTCGCGCACAAGACCGCCAAGCCCGCGGAGCAAGCGAAATTTGGTAGCGGTATCTGGAAAGGTGTTATCGCTCCCACAAGTGCCAACAATGCCGCTGTTGCAGCAGCATGGATCCCTGCGCTCGTCTTCGGCGTGCCCGGTGACGCCGTTACCGCAATCGTACTCGGCGCCTTTCTCACCTACAACATCACACCTGGTCCGGAGCTATTTGCTGACGGCGGCGCAAATTTCATCTTTACCATCGCAATGATTACTCAATTGCTGCTCATCCCCGCCGGTCTTGTGGGTATATTATTATTCGGCAGGTTTATGACGTTACCCCGCGGAGTGGTCTTAACATGCGTGATCATTTTCTCTGTTGTGGGTTCCTATGCGATGAACAATAACGCATTCGACGTCTGGATTATGTTTGGATTCGGACTGCTAGGGGTCTTCCTTGAAAGTCGTAAAGTTCCACTTGCTCCGTTAATTCTTGGCATGATCCTCGGACCGAAAGTCGAGATCTATTTACGTCAAGGCATGATCGCCTCGCAGGGTGATTTTGCGAACGCCTTTTCGTCTACAATTGATATCGTATTATTCTCGTCGCTCGTGATTTGTATCTTGCTCTCAGTAGTCATGACATTACGTCGCTCAATGAACAAACATTCCGCTCTTTCCAAACGGTAGGCGCAAGCATGGAACTATTTAACGAAGAAACATTTGAGCAACTCAGCGACGTTATGCGCACCGCGCAGTCGAAGGGATCACCTCGAGCGTATGCCATCACCACCGGCAATAGAGAGGGTGAGCAGCGTAGTTTGACTGGTGGTTTTCGGGACGAGGAACAAACATTACCCATCGACGTTAACAGCGCGTTCCTCATCGCGTCTCCCACCAAACCCTTTGTAGCCACGGCGGTCATGATACTCGTTCAGACAGGCCTCGTTCGGCTTAGCGACCGCGCCTGCAAATACCTACCTGAATTTGCGACTAGTGACAAACGGTCCATCCGGATAATACACTTACTGACACATACTTCCGGTTTACCAGACATGTTGACCAATAATGAAGAACTGCGCCAATCACACGCGCCCTTGTCAGACTTCATGGAAGCTACCGCACGCGCGGAACTACTATTTAAACCGGGAACACGGTTGAGCTATCAGAGCATGGGGATATTGGCTCTAGCTACGATTGTCGAACGGACCACGGGAATGCCGGTTGGACATTTCCTCTACGAAAACATTTTTATGAAACTTGGAATGAAAAACTCACAATTAGGCGTACCGCCTGATTACGCCCATTCACTCGATAACGAAAACCAAGTCCAATGCGAGGTCGAAGCTAAAACGGATGCCAAACCATGGGGATGGAACAGCAGCTACTGGCGAGATTTAGGAGCGCCTTGGGGTGGTATGATGTCCACAGCAGATGATTTGGCCATTTTTCTACGCCACCTCCTAACAATCAGCGCCGGTGAGCCCGGTGTTCTGCATCCAAACTTACTTCAGGCAATGACCAGCAACCAATTAGAACGATTACCTCATATCGATCCCGCGATTGCTCGCTCAACCCCTTGGGGCCTCGGTTGGCAACTCAACTGGCCCACGCATCCCCGCGGATTCGGGAGTATGCTACCGCCTAACGCCTATGGTCACTGGGGTGCAACGGGAACTCTTCTGTGGGTTGATCCGGATAGTGAACTATATGGAGTCGTCTTAACGTCAGCTCCAATTAGCCTTGAGGATCGCCCACCCCTTTCCTATTCCAACATACTTCGTGCAGGGTGGAGTAAATAGCCAAGCTATCATACCGCAAGACAATTAGGCGAACTAAAACCTGCCCTCGAAGTTCCCCTTGATTGCATCGACCCCGAGTTTTAACGCAACCGCTTCGTTACTCATCGATATCAACTGGCAGCCCAACTCGGCTGCTCGTTCCGCCCACGCTGGGTCCGGAGCAACCGCTCCCCACGACTTTCCATGTTTTTTACAAGCCGCTGCGACTGCGGCTACGGCATCCCATAGTTTATCACTGTGAAAATCCGGGTACACTTCTAAAGCTATCGAAAGATCTGAAGGCCCAACGAACAATTGGTCAACACCTGTTAAGGCCGCGATTTCACCAGCTTGCTCAAGCGAACCCAACGTTTCGATCTGTATTGCCACAAAGTTTTCACTGTTTGATTGCTGGTAAAACTCAGTGGCCGGACGCGTGGTATAGCCACAATCCGCACCGCCAGTATTCATCCCACGAGTCCCCGCAGGCGGAAACTTGGCCCATGAAGTGAATTCAGCCGCCTGCTCCACGTTGTGGATCTGTGCCGCCATCACGCCTTGTGCGCCCAATTCCAAATACTGCGTGACTTCGTGATAACCAGTCGGTGCCATACGAATGAATTGTCCCATCTCAGTTGCCCGCGCCGCCAGAAAAACGGCTCGCAGTTGATCCGCGGTCGCTTGACTGTGTTCTAAATCAACCCAAAATCCATCGAACCCACCTCGCAATGAATACATCTCTACGGCGATAGGATGGATTAACCGCGCTAGGGCGAAAAAATTGAGCGTATCACCTGACGCGAGGCGTTCTTTGAATGTTGTCATCTAAGTGGACTTTCACGTTGTGTTTTATATTATCGCTAAACCAAATCCATTATACTTAGTGACAATCCCCTGCGGCACTACACTTAGCTCCAAACGGCCAATTCCATGACGTCCATCGCCAAAATTCCACGCTGCCAGATCATACCACTGCCAAATCAAGCTACCTCATTTCAAATCGACGGCGCTGAGACACTCCGCTGGAATTTTGGCAACGAATATTCTCGGCCTTTTTTTTATCCGGTAAATGGTCCCCACGGCACGAGCCTCGTCCGCATGGGGCACCCAGGCGCACCCAACCATGACCATCATCGTGGAATCTGGTTTGCCCATAACGACATAGAAGAATTAGATTTCTGGGCAGAAGGAACAGACAACCAGATTTTACAAACTCAATGGCTAGCCTACGAAGATGGGGACGATTACGCGGCCCTAGCGGTCCAGACAGAATTCCATGCAGGGCACGATCCACTTCCTATCATCCGACAAGAAATAGTGGCCGTCATGCGACCTCTGGATCACGGACAGTACACACTAGAACTACAGACGACCATAACTCCAACTATGGCAAGCCTGACCCTCAATAAAACAAATTTTGGATTCTTGGCTGTTCGCATGGCCGCCAACATTTCTAGCCATTTCGGAGCGGGTACTATTACCAATCAAGCGGGTAAAACCGGAGAACCGGCATTATTTGGTAAACCGGCAAATTATATCGATTACAGTGGTCCGGTCCGAGCAAAAAACCACAATGAAAGCATCGAAGGCATTACTTATTTCGACCACCCGAGCAATCCCAGTTATCCCTCCAAGTGGCACATCCGCGAGGACGGCTGGATGGGCGCCTCGGTTTGCCGTGATGGACCAATTGTCCTTACCGCCAGCACGCCTCTGCAATTGCGTTATCTACTACATGTGCACAGCCACGCCATCAACCACCAGATTGCCAAAGGGCTCCAAAAAACATTCTTTAATAGTCCTGCTTGGAATGTGCTTAAAAGTAAACGGCGCCACCGACATCTCGATATTCTTCCAGTGGTTGAATAATCACGGTTGGCTTTGCCAGTTCGTCTTAACGTCCGTCGCCGTGGACTTTCATCTTGACGCTATACAGGCCGGTTCGCGCTGTAATAAATAGAGTCGAATAGTCTTTACCCCCAAAGGTCACGTTTGCCGGTCCTTCTGGCACCTCGATCTTCCCAAGGTCTTTACCCGTAGAATTAAACACGTGTACTGAGCCCGTCGTCAGGTATAAATTTCCAAGATGGTCCAACGTCATACCGTCGCTACCAGACTCGCAAAACATTCTCTTTTTTTCTATCATCCCAGGTCCCGTAATGCTATAGGCATAAATTTTACTACCTCCAGCGTCCGCAACATAAAGGGTCTGATTATCTGACGTGCCAATAATACCGTTTGGTTTTACGTGATCATTGATTACTCGCGTGACCACTTTACCTTTTGATTCTATGTAATACACGTGAAATCCATCTTGTTCTTTACCATCTTGACTCCCATAGCGTGGGTCCGTGAAATATACACCTCCCCACTTATCCAACCACAAATCGTTTGGACTGTTGTATTTACCTCCATCATAGCTATCTGTCAGGACCTTGATCTTACCCTTTGGAGATTGGCTCGTCATGCGTCTCGCGCCGCCTTCACACGCTAGCAGCGAACCGTTGGGTGCAAAGTACAACCCGTTAGCCCGGCCCGATTTTTCACGGTGCGTCTGTAACTCCCCATCGATGGTCCAGATAAGTATCCGCTCATTGGGGATATCTGTAAAATAAACGTTGCCACGACTATCTGCGGCGGGTCCCTCTGTAAATTTGAATCCATCGGCGAGTTGTTTTACTTTACCCTCAACCAAATCCGCCAAGTTCTCAGTTTGAGCCACACAACTCGAGGTCCATAAACCGATGGTAGCCATCGCGCTCAACAAAATTCCACGACACTGCATATCACACACTCCTTTTCCTTAATATAAGATCACGTCTATTAAGTATTCTATCTGCGCGACCTACAAAAACGTAGCGGGGTTAACTGGTTGCGAGTGCCACGGTTGCTATTGACAGTAAAACCACCCTTTTGGCATTATCGCGTTTCCGAACTGATGATTTACCAATTAAGGATACACACATATGCGTCTTTCCTCGCTTTTACCGACTCTATTACTACCACTGTTCATCGGCTGCGCCGGATTTGGTAATACGAATACCGCTACGGAAACAGCAACTGGCGCCGTGATTGGCGGGATCACCGGAGCACTAATTGGAGAGCACAATGATGATCCATTGGCCGGAGCAATAATCGGGACCACAGCAGGCGCACTGCTCGGAAATGCGACGGGGCAAGCGAACAATCGCATCGACGCCAAAATAGCGGCCTCTGAGGAGGACTACCAAGAACACGCCGTGACTCTCAACCAAATCCTAGCAATGACACAGGCTGGCGTCGACGATTCGGTGATAATCAGCCGCATTGAAACAAACGGTCCCGCTCAAACGCTTACCACCGATGATATAATCTCTCTCAGTAAATCACAGGTTGCCGCGACAGTCATCAGTGCCTATCAGGCGCCACCAACGTGGCATGTGGCAGAAACCCATACGGACGATCTAGACGCAAACGGTCCTAATTATCCGTTTCCAATAGTTCCTGGACCGACAGCGGGATTCCGTATCGATTTGGACTTTGGCAACTAGACTTTTTTTGCTATGGCGCGGACAACCGCGGCACCCATATCAGCTGGACTCTCAGCGACTTCGATGCCGGCTGCCTCCAACGCTTTGATTTTCTCCGCAGCCGTTCCTTTTCCGCCGGAAATAATTGCGCCGGCGTGTCCCATTCGTTTTCCCGGCGGGGCGGTGCGGCCTGCAATAAACGCAGCCACTGGTTTGGTCACATGCTCGGCCACATATGCGGCGGCTTCTTCCTCGGCTGTACCGCCTATTTCACCGATCATCATTATCGATTCTGTTTGATCGTCGACCTCATAAAGTTTCAACAGATCAATAAATGAAGTCCCTACAATTGGGTCACCACCAAGTCCGACGCAAGTTGATTGTCCAAGTCCCTCGTTGGATGTTTGCCATACGGCTTCGTAGGTCAAAGTACCAGAGCGGCTCATGACGCCCACACTACCTTTATTATGTATATACCCTGGCATGATTCCAATTTTGCACTCGCCAGGGGTAATCAATCCTGGGCAATTTGGACCGATCAATGCTACACCACGTTCACGGACAATCTCGTAAACACGAACCATATCCAAAACCGGAACACCTTCTGTGATCGCGGCAATCACCTCTATACCCGCATCAACTGCCTCTAGAATCGCATCAGCCGTAAAGGCTGCGGGGACAAAAATCATAGTTGCATTCGCCCCAGTTGCAGATACCGCGTCGCCGACAGTATTAAATACTGGGATCCCGTCAAGATCCTGCCCACCTTTTCCCGGCGTTACTCCAGCGACCATTTGGGTTCCGTAATCACGGCAACCCCGTGTATGAAACGTGCCAGCGCTGCCCGTGATACCTTGGCAGATAACTTTCGTGTTTTTGTTGATCAAAATGCTCATTTGATTATCTCAAGCCCTCTATACTGTTTATCTCTATTCTCTTGATGTCGTTCAGCAACTTTTGCAGTCCTAATCTGATTCGAATGACTGCCTTATCCAGAAATGGCTGCGACCACCTTTGTTGCCGCGTCTGTCAAATCCGTGGCCGTGATAATGGCAACGTCACTTTCCTCTAAAATACGTCGTCCTTCCTCAACTTCAGTCCCTTCAAGTCGCACCACCAATGGAATTTCAAAACCAATTTCCTGCGACGCCGCTACGATCGCGTTTGCAATCGTCGAACAACGAGCAATACCACCAAAGATGTTTACCAATACCGCTTTCACATTTGGGTCCGCCAAAAGTATTCGGAATGCTTCCGTAACTTGGTCCTTATCAGCACCCCCACCCACATCAAGAAAATTGGCCGGTGAGGCACCATGCAATTTAATAATGTCCATCGTAGACATCGCCAAGCCCGCACCGTTGACTAGACAAGCAATGTTTCCATCGAGCTTAATATAACTTAGCCCCGCTTCTGCCGCGCGAACTTCAGTGGCCTCTTCCTCGGATATATCGCGATACTCCGCGATCGTTTTCTGACGATACATCGCGTTTGAGTCAAAAGATATCTTCGCATCCAGAGCGATGATATCTCCATCGTTTGTTATCACGAGAGGATTAATCTCGACTAAACTGCAATCGCTGTTCACGTACAAACGACACAGTGCCTTCATGAACCGATCCGCAATACGAACACTCGCACCTTCAATCCCCAGTTGCTGACACAACTTTCTCACTTGATAACTCTGCAGCCCATAAGACGGATCAAAATGTTCCTTGTGTATCAATTCCGGGGTTTCCTCGGCAACCTTTTCGATCTCCACACCACCCTCGGTCGAACACATCAATACAGGTTTATGGACAGCGCGATCAAGCACAATTCCCAAATATAACTCTCGAGCGATGTCGCATCCTTCTTCGATGAGAACCTGATTGACAACTTTACCTTCCGCACCGGTCTGGATCGTAACAAGCGTGTTACCCAGTAAATTCGACGCAACCTGCTCTGCTTCTTCCCGCGAATGCACCAGTTGTACACCATGTTGCTCGGGAACCTCGACGATTGTACCCTTACCTCGGCCACCTGCGTGAATTTGAGCTTTAACTACGGCCAGGGAGCTACCTAGTTCGTCGTACGCAGCTGCTGCATCTTCTGCAGTGCGTGCCACCATGTGACGTAGTACGGTGACGCCCGCATTCTGAAAAAGTTCTTTCGCTTGGAACTCGTGTATTTTCATGACCTTAATTGTCTTCCTGCTGTACTACGCACCGTGAACACTACTACGAATTTGAATTTAGAAACGATTTAAAAGTAAGCACTGATTGAGTCGTACCTTTAACTATCACAGCCTAACTCAAACGGATTAACTTTTAAAGCGGGGCCTAGGATACTTTCAGAGAACTACCTAACCCTCACAAATTACCAAACCATTTGCCATATCCGGCCTTCGACAGATGAAGCAGTAATGAAGACATACCTAGCGTCCCGATAAAAACCATAGGGTGAACCGCCCATCTATTATTTTGTAACAGACCATCACTAGCTAAGGTTATTATCGTGAGTCAAGACATTAATGTACTAGCACTTTTAAAGGGTGAAGAACGGTATATCTTTTTGTTCAATGACAAGAATCGTAAAGAAACCCTACGGTTGCTCGGCCGGTACGCATCAAACCCTGAGTTGAGTTTCACTTGGTACGATGCAGCTGTGATGAGTCAAAAAGTCCGGTCTCTCACCAAACTCGAACGTATAATGGATTCGAGACAGCAACTTCCCTCTTAACCGGCAGAGCAAAGATGCGAAAAGAGATCGACAGTTTTCTACAGTACCTCGACGTCGAACGAAATAGTTCCGATCTCACAATAAAGAGTTATCGCGAAGACCTCGAGATGCTGTGTTATTTTTTGAGCTATGACGATGGTTCACTGCCCGCACCGCGTGAGGTAACGTCTCAAGATCTTCGTCAGTACGTAGCAGCGATGTCGGAAGCCCAATACGCTCGTTCGAGTATTTCCAGACGCTTAGCAACACTTCGGAGTTTCTACCGCTTTTGCCAGCGACAGGGGTATACCGATAAAAACCCCGCCAAGCCGTTACGCAATCCCAGGAAACAACGCAGCTTGCCGTATTTCCTTAGTACCGACGAAGTGGCCAAGTTGATATCGTCTCCCAATACTGACACGCCGATGGGAAAGCGTGACCAAGCTATTTTTGAAACGATCTATTCGGCCGGTCTCCGTGTCAGTGAACTCGTCGGCATCAACGATGGCGACTTGCATCTGGACGAGGGGTTGGTCCGAGTTCGAGGCAAGGGTCGTAAAGAACGTTTTGCACCCATGGGTTCCTATGCCGTACGGGCGATAAATTCTTGGCTCAACGCCCGCGTACTCGCCAAAGATACACCAAAGAAGGCCTCGGCACCAGTCTTCGTAAATCGCTTTGGTCGCAGAATCACCACGCGTAGCATAGGTCGGATTCTCGAAAAACACATCAAACTTGTCGGTCTGGATTCCCGCACTAGCCCTCACACACTCCGGCACAGTTTTGCCACACACCTACTCGATAGCGGAGCCGAAATTCGTAGCGTCCAGGAACTCCTCGGCCACAAAAGCCTCGTCACCACGCAAATTTACACCCATTTGACAACGGCCAAACTGAAAGACGTTTACGAGAAATCACATCCGCTAGCTTCGAATTGAAGTGTAACATTACCGAATATAATCGCGCTGACATTTGTATCGCTTCATGATCCGTCGCGATTCAAATCAGCCCTTTCCGGACTGCCCATACTGCGACTTGGGTCCGATCTGACCCGTCCGTTTTACGAAGTATGTTCTGGACGTGTTCCTTAACAGTTTCGATGCTTATACACAGCGACGTGGAAATCTCTTGGTTGGATAGACCCAACCCCAAATGACGTAATACCTGAACTTCCCTGTTAGTCAGGTTAAAACCCATAGCATTTTTGTCTTTACGGCGGGACATCAAGCGGTGGTATTTAAGCAGCAAGCTGGATTCGGGTCGATCCAGTTGTTGATAAGCCCTCGATATGACCGACAGAATTTCCGCACGACTGGCACCTTTCGACAAATAATCGTATGCGCCGAGCAAAGTCGCTTTAGCGATATAGGTAGGATTGTTAAAAGCCGAAATCATAATTACACGGGTGTCAGGTTGACTTTCACGTATCTGTACTAAGGCTTCAAGCCCGTCGCAAACTGGCATTTTAACGTCCAGCAAACAGAGATCGGGTTGCAACGAATTCACCAGTGCCACCGCTTCGTCACCATTTTCCGCGACCCCGACAACTGTCACGTTCATGTCAGCGAACATCTGCGCAAGCCCGTCATGGGCGAGGTCATGGTCGTCAGCAATAACTATCGTAATCGCCATGTTGAAATTCCGCCTAACCCCGAGCAAGCACTAAGCTTACGCCTCGAGGTCAGTAATCGTTGGATGTTGGGGTGGGAACGTCGGATATAGCGTACGCTATGCTGACGTTTTTTGGAGGGGCGTTGCCGTTTTATACCGCAAAGCACCAATATACCAATTCCGTAAACACTTTACATCTTTTTACGAACCTTTTTTACATAAATCTCTTTTGCTGACCCACGCAGAACGATGTGATACGCGCAAACCACGAATCGTTTTACCGCTAACCCAAATCAGCAAATCGCGTTACACTAAAGAAATCACTTAGGCACCCACGCCGCGGACCACATTCACCATTAGATGGCAAATTCTTTGGAACGTACTGCACCTCAACCGCCACAATTAGATGTATTGATAGTAGCCCCACATCCCGACGATGCGGAAATATCCATGGCCGGTGCCGTCCTGCACCTACTCAAGCAGGGTCAACGTGTTGGAATCTTAGACCTGACAAACGGCGAGCCAACCCCACGTGGTTCAATTGAGATCCGCCAGCAGGAGACCGCTAAGGCCTCCTCCATTCTTAACATTACATGGCGTGGCAATCTTGGTTTACCGAATCGTTCACTTCAACCTACGCTTACAGCTCGCGAACAACTTGCCACAGTCATGCGTCTCTGCCGCGCCGAGAGGATTTTCGCACCTTATTGGGAAGACGCACATCCAGACCATCTCGCCGCAACTGAACTTACCGATGCTTCTCGCTTTTGGGCAAAACTATCCAAAACTGAAATGGCCGGAAAACCTTTTCATCCAAGCCGGATTTACAACTACCATAGCGTGCATTTAAAGCTGGCAATTGTCCCAGCGTTTATTCTAGATATCTCAGACTACTGGGACACCAAACTCGAAGCGATACAAGCGTATGCGAGCCAATTCGGCGGCACACAATCATCAAGCAGACGAACGTTCTATGACAAACTACAAACCGATGCCGAACATTGGGGCGATCTAATCGGATGTCGGTTTGGCGAACCGTTTTCCTGTCGTGAGCCGATTGGAATATCGGCGTTGGACGCGCTGATATGAAGTAGTACGACGCGGCGTTATCGACTTACTTCAAAAACGCCCTTGTCTTTTTCGGTCGAGTATTTTGCAACAAATTTGCCGTTACTGTAGGTAGCGTTATACGTATAGGTACCAAGCGTCCGACCAAGATTCTCCTGACCTTTCAAAGTCACTACGCCGTCCTCATTTTTTACTATTTCCAACGTGACATTAAAATGAAACGGAATGAGCTTGAAAAACCTCCCGTTAAATCGGGCCTGCACTTTAGAGTCATCGAGAACCGTAAATTTTGCCTTGAGTGGACCTTTGTGTTCACTTATTTCGCTTCGCCACGTGCCGTTCCATTTACCACTTAGGTCCAACTTCTCTTCTGCTTGCAACTGGGTTGTCGACAAGAGCAATACAGCGAGCGCACTAAGTGAAAATGCCGCGATTTCAAGTTTCAAAAAGATGCTGTTACGCATAATGACAATTTCCTCTGTATGGGGGCAATCTTTTGGGGAAGACTTTATAGTCAATCCGATATATACTTAACCCTACCAAAGAACTGGGGTTCGCGTGAAGACGTCTTTGAGCCCAACTAGCCCGTTCGCATCACATATCTGCCATCCTCAGGAATTTTAGCATGCAACAAGTTAAAATATTTAAGAGCATTGAAAGTGAAATCACCACTTTGGAAGGTGACATCAACGCGTGGATAAAAGAAGCCGGAGCTAAGAACCTTCAGATCAGTGGCAATATTGCACCGCAAACCGAGTCGGCCCCAGGAATGGGAAGTTTTTCGTCCTCTGATATCTTAATTACGATACTTTACGACGCTTAACAAATTGACCCGTCATCATTTAATATCAGGCTTAATTGCAGACACTACGAATATTGGATTTTGCGCGTCAAAACGAATTCGTTCTAGCTGATAGTTGCCTTTGCATACGCTAAACATCCATACTTTGACATCTCCAGTTGCATCTCGCAAAAGCATCTGTACTTCCGATACATTATCGATGCTGGCCATATCCGCAACGATACGACCGCCAGGCTTGAGTCGGGCGAGCGCGTCGGTCACGATGGTGGCCAATTGGCGACCAGTCCCACCTATAAATATCGCGTCAGGATCCGGTAACTCTTCCCATGCGCTGGGTGCTGCCCCATGAATCGGGAAAACATTATGCACTCCAAAGCGTTCCGCATTTTGTCCAATCAATGTAAAATCATCTACGTCCATTTCGATCGCGTATATTTCGCCCCCAGGGGATATCTGACCAGCTTCAATAGCTACGCTCCCACTTCCAGCTCCGATGTCCCAAACAACACTTGTGGGACCCAGGTTAAGCTCCGCCAATACCAAGCACCGGATCTCACTCGATGTTAGCAACCCCCGTTTGGGCTTCGTCTGTAAAAACATTTCGTCCGGATTCCCAAACAGCCGCTTACCGATCATTTCCGTCGGCCGGTCCGGAGCGGCAGCACGGCGTACGAGGATCATAACGTTTAGCGAGTCGAATGCCTGAACCGATATTTCCTCTAACGTTCCAGAGGTGACTCGTTCGTCGGGCGACCCTAAGTTCTCGCAAACGTATGCGGTAAAATAATCTATACGGGCAGCCAGCAGGGCTGATGCTAGCAACTGTGGCGTGTTCTCACTTGTAGTAAATAAGCCGACACGTTCAGCACTGCGAATTTTTTGCACGACATGGTCGATGCCCTGGTTACCCAAATCTGTAAGATACGCCTCATCCCAATTTTCCTTTACTCGCGCGAAGGCCAATTGCATCGTGCTCACATTGGGAATAACGCGAATTCTATCTTTTCCAATTCTATCGCACAGGAACTGGGCTGTACCGTAAAACAGCGGGTCACCGGCGGCTAAAACGACCACTTTTTGATCTACGGTAGCGTCGATCCGTATCGACAGCGCCTCATAGTCGGAACCCGGATCCCATGTGTCCCCTACATCTGTTTGGAACGAGTCGGTCATATCACTTGGGCCAACGAGCAAATCAGCTTGCCGAATGATGGCAACCGTAGATGCAGTTAGTCCTTCGAGGCCGTCGTCTCCAATTCCGACAATGCAGATGGATTCGATGTCAGTCAAAACATTTCCCCTGAATTCAGCAGTTATGTCTCGTTGCAAAAAAAGCACCCATCGCAAAACGGGTGCTTATCACGAACATATGACAATGTTCAGATTTTAAAATAGGTTTCTCAGCAACACTTACGCCTGGAACGAACTGCCGCAACCACAGGATTTAACTGCGTTTGGATTTTCAAAAGTAAACCCACGTCGATCCAGACCGTCGTACCAGTCAATGACCACGCCGTCTAGATACAGGGCGCTTTTCTTGTCGACAACGACGTCAACGCCATGTTGGGAGTACCGGTTGTCCGCTGCTTCATCAAACCCATTTTCAAATTTCAGCGAGTAACTGAATCCGCTGCAACCTCCACCAACTACTCCAACACGCAGGAACGTTGTTTCATCTAGTTTTTGTGTCGTCTTTACCTTTGCGACTTCTGCCGCTGCTTTTTCCGTTATCGAAACAGCCATAGCTCGTTCTCCATTTTGCGATAAGGCGTTTTGTGTTTTTCATGCCAACATTGGTGAAATACAAGTCGGCCCGTTTTTAATCAACCGTCTATATAATACACGAGCACACAAGATTTGAAAACATCTAAATGCATTTCACTCTTGATTATAGAAAGTAATCCCAAGAAATCAGTTCGAGACGTTTCCCTAAAGCCAAGAAAAGATATAATCTCCTACAGACGCAATACCTTATATATACCCCTCAAATCGTGCCGCGGACGATAGTCGACCACAGTTAGCAGCGCTAATTAATTATCTTTAAGGAACCACGGATGACATCCACCGAAGTTGAACAAATTTTAGTAGTGCCCACACGCGTCTTTCATGAACTTGGTTATGTTCAGGGATTCAGCGCCGATGTAGACAAGTACCTCAGCGAGTTGTTACGTCCGGAAAACATCTCTTACCGTCCCCGACCTGAAATGGAAGAGGACCCGTCGTTCAAACAACTCATCCCCTACGTGATCTTTCGTCACACGGATGAAAATGGCGACGTATCAGTATTTCAATACTCCCGCGGAAAAGGCTCCGGTGAAAAACGTTTGCACCAAAAGAAATCTGTCGGTATCGGTGGACACATATCGCAAGAGGACGCTAGCGACGTTGACGCGGATCCCTACGTCGAAGGAATGAAACGCGAACTCGAGGAAGAGGTTCGTATTAATACACGCCATACGTTTTCACTTGTCGGCTTAATTAACGATGACGAAACAGAAGTGGGAAAAGTTCATCTGGGTATTGTTCACATTTGCGACGTTGTCACGCCAGATGTCATACCCAATGAAGTAGAGATTGAAGGTAACGGTTTTGTACCAGTCGCGGATATGCTATCTGATCTATCAGGCTTCGAAACGTGGTCGGCTATATGTATAGAGGCGTTATTCGCGTAAGCTCATTTCCAACATCGACAAGTACCGAGTTAACAATTCGGAAAGTGAATTGAAGTTCATGAACAATCTTCCAATCTACATGGACGACCACTCCACGACACGGGTGGATCCGCGCGTTGTGGACGCAATGCTCCCGTACTTAACCGAGACGTTTGGCAATCCCAGTAGTGTCAATCATAGCTTCGGGTGGGACGCGCAACAGGCAGTCGACGAAAGTCGCCAATCCATAGCTGCAAGTATTCAAGCGCAACCTAAAGACATCTTGTTTACGAGCGGAGCAACGGAAAGCAACAACCTAGCACTACGTGGTGTATGCCTGCGAAACCGCCAAAAGGGGAAGCATGTCATCAGCGTGGTAACTGAACACCACGCTATTCTTGATCCACTCGACCGACTTATGCGCCGTGACGAATTTGACGTTACACTATTACCCGTCTCCAAATACGACAACGCGACTATTGGTACCATTGATGTCGATCAACTCCGAGCTGCAATCCGTCCGGATACCGTGTTGGTTTCCGTCATGTTTGCGAACAATGAAATTGGGACTATTCAACCAATTACCGAGATTGGTTCAATTTGTCGAGAACACAATGTTCTGTTTCACACCGACGCTACGCAAGCAATTGGCCGCATACCGCTCGACGTCGACGCGATGCATATTGATCTTATGAGTTTCTCAGCTCACAAGTTTTACGGTCCGAAGGGAGTGGGGGGGCTTTATGTACGTCGAAATGGGCCGCGACCAAAACTACTGCCGCTGGTCGATGGAGGGGGGCAGGAAAGTGGCCTGCGTGCGGGAACCCTAAACCCTGCTGGGATTGTTGCGATGGGTTGTGCCTTAGAACTCGCCATAAGTGAACAGGAAACGGAAGTTACGCGACTGAGCCTACTTCGGAATCAGCTTTTCGAACAACTTACGAGCAACATTCCCAACTTATTATTAAACGGTCCCGCCTTGGGTGACGTTGGCCTCCGTCTCGCGAATAACCTAAATGTTTGTTTTGGTGATGTCGACGGCGAGGCCCTCATGATGAGCACTCCCGATCTCGCAATCTCAAGTGGAAGTGCCTGTAGTTCAACCAACCCTGAACCTAGTCATGTACTGCTCGCGATCGGTCGCAGTGATGATGAAACCAGGGCCAGTTTACGCTTTGGACTCGGCCGTTTCACTACGCCCGCGGACGTTGACACCGCGGCACAATTGATCACAAAAAGCATCCAGCGACTCAGAGCGCTGCGTTAGAGGAACTTAATGTCCTCTGTCGATGAACACACCGCTTAACGCAGGCCGACCACCTTGAAACACATCATTTATTTGACTAGGAAATATCCACAGCTATAACGGTCGCTATTTCTACCGCCTCACAAAATCAACATCGCATCGCCGTAACTAAAAAAGCGATACTCGCGTTCGATTGCTTCTTGATACGCTCTCTGTATCAACTTATCGCCGCCAAATTGGCGTACGAGTATTAAAAGGGTTGACATTGGTAAATGGAAATTCGTCAACAACGCATCCACCGCTTTAAATTGATAGGGAGGTCTGATAAACAGTTCTGTACTGCCTCGCCAGGCAGCAATACGATCTCCAACCACTGCGGTTTCGAGTACGCGGACGGCCGTTGTACCGATGCATACTACCCGCCCACCTGCTTCTTTCGTCGATTGCAACTGCTGCGCGACAGCAGCGGTAAGTTCGCCTCTTTCGCTGTGCATCACATGGTCCTCTATCTTTGGGAGCTTTATGGGTCGAAATGTCCCCAGTCCCACATGCAGCGTTACGCTGCACATTTGGATACCATGCTCCAGAATCTCTGTATTCAATTTTTCAGTAAAATGCAATCCGGCCGTGGGAGCAGCGACAGCACCCGGTTTTTCAGCAAACACCGTTTGGTAATTTGTTTGGTCCGATTCCTCAGTTTTCCCTCTGCGGATGTACGGTGGGATAGGGACATCCCCTCGACTCTCAAGAATTTCGGTCCAAGGAACATCGCAGTCAGGTACGACTCGCCATACACCACCATCCAGTTTCTCTTCGAATCGCAATTTAATATTGGTGTCCGCAGCGAGATTTACCGTCGCCACGCCCGTAGATAGCAGTATCGATTCTCCTGGGCGGATTTTTCCTTTTGTTTTGGAAATCATCAACCATCCACCCACACAAACTTCTAAGAATAACCCTTCCCATTGCCCACCAGTTTCTGCCCGCACACCGAACAACCTGGCATTAACAACTTTAGTATTATTAGTCACCAGCACATCCTGAGGGTTCATTAGCAGAGGTAAATCCGCGATCGTCCGGTGCGTTATCTGTTGTGAACTACGATCCGCAACCAACAACCGCGCAGCGCTGCGATCCGTTAATGGGTGTTGCGCAATGAGCTCATTAGGCAAGGTGTAATCGTAGTCAGATAAATTCAATTTGTCGTCCTCGGACGTATTTTCAAGTACTTTCCTATTCTGCTACTTGCTTTTAATTTCGTAAACCCCACGCATCGACATCCAGAATACACACAACTTTTTTGAGTTTGGACTTTTGCATCTTCACCCGCGTACTTAATATGAACCCTGTCGTCCATTACGCGTCACTTCACAAGTCTTCCGATTTACATAATAGACTGATTTTCCACTTACACCATAAGTTTTAGGAAACCCACTTTTGCACGTAGCATTCGTCATAACTGAACTTGAACCCGGTGGGGCCGAGCGCTGTTTAGTTAAACTTGCGCTCGGACTAACTCAACGTGGGCATAGCGTGAGCGTCGTTAGTATCGCGCCAGAACCGGCTACTGGACGCGATGTACTTGTAATTGAACTTCGAGCCAACGGGATTAACCCCATTTTCCTAGACGCCAACAATTACCGAGACTTTTTCCACGCCAAACGTTCACTGAGCGTCGTTCTTAACAAAATAGCGCCGGATATTGTCCAATCATTTCTGTTCCATGCCAACCTTCTTTGCGGCAAGGTTAGCAAGCGTTTCAATTCCAAATTAGTTGCGGGCTTACGTGTATCCGAACCGCGGCGACTACGTCAATGGATGATGCGTTTTCAACGATCTAAGTTCCATAAATCAATATGCGTATCCGATGACGTTAGTTCCTACGCGCAACAGAAATTAGGATTTTCCGTCGAGACGATTAAGGTGATCCCAAACGGAATCGATCTTGATTCCTTTACGGAAATCACGCCTGCTACCGCCAGCGAACTCGACTTCGACGCGATACCCCCTCTCTTAACTTTCGTTGGGCGATTGCACGTACAAAAAGGCGTCGACCTCCTTGTGGCTAATGCGAAATCAATACTATTGGCCTGCCCCCAACATCACATCGCCATTGTCGGCGACGGTCCGTGCAAACAGGATATGCAACGCCGAATTACCGACAGTGGACTCAAACAACGTGTTCATTTTTACGGATATCGCGCAGACGCTGCTGGGATCCTTAAGGCCAGCCAATTGCTGCTGTTCCCCAGTCGCTGGGAAGGGATGCCCAATGTGGTCATCGAAGCAATGGCCGCAAAGAAACCCATCGTTGCCTGCCCCGCAGATGGTGTACGCTCACTCTTAGCACATGAACCGCGACAGATTGTTAAGCCAAAGGACTGGGCCGCTGCAGTAACCGAATTTGCTCTTGATCCTCACGCTTGTGACGATATTGGTATTGCTAACTTCGAGGTGGTCGCAAAATCCTACCAACTGCCTCAAATGATCAACGAATACGAGAACTTTTACCAACAGATATTACAACTCTCATGAGTGTCGAGCCAACACCTACGATCCACGTACCAGTCCTACCCACTGAGGTAATGGATGCTCTTTGTATTGACGCTGCCGGAACCTACGTAGACGGAACGGTTGGTGGTGGTGGGCATGCCGATTTGATAGCAAGTCAGCTCAACGATGACGGATTATTGATCGGTCTCGACCATGATGTTTTAGCATTGACTCGCTGTGAATCCCGCCTCCAAGGTAAACCCGTGATGCTTGCGCATTCAAATTTTTGTGAGTTACCTGAATTGCTTCAGCAACTCGACGTCGGACCGATCAACGGAATTCTACTCGATCTAGGACTATCTTCGGATCAACTAGAAGACGCCGACCGTGGATTCAGTTTTAACAGTGAGGGCCCTTTAGATTTACGCTTTGACGATGCCACAGGTGAGCCCGCCTGGCGACTTATACAACGGATGCGACCAGACCATCTAGCAGACATCATTTATGAATTCGGCGAAGAGCGATTGTCACGAAGAATCGCGCGAAAACTGTGTGAACGATCCAAAAAAAATCCCTTCAAATCTGCTGCAGAAATCGCTAATGTAATCTGCAGTTGTTACCCGCATTCAAACCAAAAACGAATACACCCAGCTACTCGTACCTTTCAGGCATTGCGAATCGCGGTCAACGAAGAATTAAAGTCACTAGAGATAGCACTGCGTCGATTACCCGATTTGCTTGCGCCGGATGGTGTATTCGCGATCATAAGTTTCCATTCTCTGGAAGATCGACGAGTCAAACACGCCTTTCGAGAAGACGGACGTCTCGCAGTCATGACCAAACGTCCGATCCTTGCCAGCGATAAAGAAATTGACGCGAATCCTCGCAGTCGCAGTGCGAAACTCAGGGTAGCGAAACGAGTTTAACTTTCAAGTTCACTTGAGTCCAAGTGCTCAAACCGGACGCTCCTTGTGTCTTCTTCGCTGCCAGTGTATTCGACTAAGCTGCCATACAATTGCGGGCGCCGTGCTCGAATCCAGCGAGTGCCGGTCGCTCGCTCGCTCAGCGACAGGTCCAAATCAGTAACCAACATCTGTTCTCGTGGATTCTCTGCCTCCACTAGGACCCGCCCGTAAGCATCAATGATCATCGAATTTCCAGTTCTCACTTCGTCATCATCACGACCTATTCCGTTGCTGAAAATTAAAAACATCCCGTTGTCATGCGCTCGCGAAGGCAACCACCTCATCAGCCATCCGCGCCCTTTTTCACCGTTGCACTCTCGCTTCAATTCCTCAAACCGAACGTCGCCACCATCCCACAGATTGACATCGATCACACCCATCGCATCCGGACTACCAGAGTTACAACCACCGGTCTGGTGAGGCGCTAATAATATTTGTGCGCCAAGCAGTGCCGTCGCTCGGACGTTTTCAACAATGTTATTGTCGTAACACGTTAAAACTCCCAATCTTACGCCGTTCGGGGTATCCAAAATGGTAAAGCTATCCCCACTGGCCATATGCTCGCTAACAAAACAATGTAGCTTGCGATGGTTTACCCAAGTGCCGTCAGCATTAACCACAAAAAAAGCGTTGTACAACGTGCCGTCGTCAGCCAATTCGACTAGTCCCACGCCGATAGAAATATTGTGGACCTTGGCCAATTCCTTAATTTCCTTACAGGCCTCCCCTGCAGGGACGCTCTCCGCCAGTTCTTCAAGTTGCCCCCGCGAGAGGTTCCTTAAATGCCAGTACCCAGAGAGGCAACATTCAGGAAATAAGATCAACTCGACGTTCTTCGCAGCGGCTTGCTCTACATAGCCCTTAACAACTTCCAAATTCGCATTGACGTCACTCGCGACGTGCTGAAATTGTACCGTTGCGACCTTCATCAGAATAGCAAGTCCTCAAGAGTAGCGTGCTAGGCATAAAAAAACAGCCAGTTCAGTATTATAACCGAAACTGGCTGTAGATGTTTAGCGGTTGCGGCCGTTTATTCGCCACTGTCGAAAGCAAAATCATCGCCCATCGGCAAAAATTCATCGCCGAAGTCAATTTCGACTTCAACAGTTTCTAGATTGACTTCTGCCGGTGGAGTTGTACGGCGACTACTGTATCCGTAGGCAACCAACGCGCAGATCATGACCATTAGTCCAAATGAGACGACGGCCAGTCGTTTGATGAAAAGTTTCATAATAATTCCTTTTGGGGTTTGCTAGCTCAGCGTTTGCCGTGCTAAGTTTGCCGGTAAATCCGCGCCGTGAAGCGTGGGGCATTCACGACGCGTTATTTACCAGTTAACAAGCTTCGATTATCGAAGCAATTTATTTAATACCTTTGAAATTGTAATTAGGATTGTTGACATCGAAGTCGACGTTTTTGAATCCGTTATTGATCTTCACATTTAAGTACGTGTACTCTTCGATTAACTTGGGACGGACACCAGGTGCTGTCGGCCAATCGTAAGAAACATATCGTACAGGGACTTGCAATTCATCGTCGATGAATATTTGAGCCACGTGAAAATCATAAGGCGCTCGTTTGTCAGGATGCATTACTTGAATCATTGTGCATTTGCGTTTGTTGATCATGGCACCCTTACGAAATTGCACCTTGCACATACCCGCTTTCATATCTCGTTCAGCACGCGAAATAAGTTGGACAATTAGGTTCTCCAAACCGATTTCGGTAACGGGATAGCGTTGGCCCTTCATCGCTAGGAATCCAGCAGGGTCGAGCCATAGATCAGGTATCGCAGCTTTCAAGCCTGTTCCACCTTCATGGGCACACATCTTATTTTGATTTTTCCCGTCTACATAAATCACTTCGCGACCCTTAGCAATTGCAGGCTTCACGAAATACATATACGTCGAAAAAGGCGTTGCGGGCTTCGCGTTACGAACCTTAATGTATATATATTCATGTACTCCCAAAACTCCGTCAATACGCTCTCGTTTTACTAACGTAGCCGTATAATCAAATATATTTTTTTGACTATTAACGAGTGCGGCTTTGGCAATATCAATGGCGGGCTTTAAGGGGTGTTGTTTTTCAGCAACTCCATCGCCTTTATTAACTGCAACGCGAACTGGTTGCTGCTGTGCTTGCGTATTTATCGTGGTGACTGTGAGGCTAAACAAAACGGCCCCGACTAAAAACTTGCGAATCATGTGAATCTCCCTATCACAGGGTGCCCTGCCTACTGGGTACCCTCGCGTCAAACTTCCCTGGTCAAATAAGAATACCGACGATCTCCGCTCAACTACATCCCGTAGCATTACGGTTGGTATGCTGTTGTTATCGCCTTGAGCAAGGGTGTTAAACCAGTAATGCGAGTCGACAAATGTGGCTTTTCAAGCTTTAATATAGACCTATATTTACCAAATCGGGACAGCGGGATATTACTACGCATCCTCCCTAACTTGCCAGAAACGAATAAGATACCATGACTAACGTTAGCCTATCGGAAACACCCGTACAGATTACTACCGTGGTCTCTGAAATGTTCGCCGAGAATGCGTTTATAGTCCACTTAAAGGATAGAAACGATTGTATCGTCATCGATCCCAGCTTTGACACTGATTCAATTCTTCAATATCTAACAAAAAATAATTTAACAGTATCGGCTATTCTTAACACTCACGGTCATACAGATCACATTGTCGGAAACAAGGCAATGAAGTTGCAATTTCCTGACGCGCCATTAGTAATAGGTGTCGACGATGCCGCAAAGCTGACTGATCCAGAATTGAACTTATCCGCATCCTATGGGCTTGGAATCGTGAGTCCACCCGCCGATCGAACTGTTGTCCATGGTGAAATCATCGAGTTCGCAGGGTTCCGCCTCGAAACTCGAAATACGCCCGGTCATAGCTGCGGGCACGTCGTGTGGATTTGCCACGACACGACTCCCACGGTTGCGATCAATGGCGACGTGCTGTTTGCGGGTAGTGTCGGTCGAACAGACTTTCCCGACGGCAATTTTGAAGATCTTGAATTGTCAATCCGGCAACAACTGTACACCTTGCCCGCAGACACCCTCGTCCTCACGGGGCACGGAAATCCCACGACGATTGGACACGAAAAACAATACAACCCCTTTGTCACCGAATAAATAGCAAGCCCAAGAACTCTAGTGTAAATTCGAATACTACAACTATTGCCGCGGCACAACGCCCGTTTTAAACGCGTCCAAATCAGAATCGGAATTCGGCAAGTCAATATTCTTATTTTTCATTGGGACTGACAATTCAAATGTGGACCCTTCGCCGATAACCGACGACACTGTCAGGTCACCGCCGTGCTCTCGCAGGATTTTTCGACTCACAGCCAAGCCTAGGCCCGTTCCTCGACCTCCTTTGTCAGATACAAACGGAGCGAATATCTTATCGATTCTCCCTGGTTCAATTCCGACACCCCGATCCGCAACACGAATAAACTGGTTCGCCTCGCATTGGCCAAGTGATACCCGCACAATTCCATCATCGACTTGCATGCAAGCGTCGAGTCCATTGGTAATAACATTCCACAACGCGCGATGGATTCCAACTGCATCAATCAACACGTCATCCATATCCAGCGGTGTGTCAATCTGCAACGATACGCCAGTCTCAACCGCTCTCGAACCCAACATCTCCACAACCTCGTTGGCGATATCACGCAAGCTCATCGATTCAAGAATGGGTTGTCGGTCCTTGCTATAGGACAACATGTCCATGACTAATCCAGATATGCGATCTTGATTACGCTTAACGATGTCCCAACCCTCGGCAATCGCCTCACAGTCCTCTGTTTGCAATCCGCCCTCAACAACAAACCCGCCCCCACGAATACCTTGCAGAATGTTTTTGATATGGTGCGCAATGTTCGTCACCGTTTGCCCCATCGCGGCGAGTTTTTCGGACTGCAACATCGCACGATAGTAATAGGTGTCCTCCACAGCCAACGCTGTTTGATGGCCGATTGCTACCAACATGCGTAAATGTTCATTGGTAAATACTCGCACATGCTGGCCCAACACAGCGCCTTGATCCGGTACGGCGGTATCAATATATATCACACCAACAACGCCATATCGTCCCGTCAATGGCACACAAATCGCCTCGTTTACCTTGTTGTCAACAATACTTTCACTAGATTCCCAACGCTCGTCCCGACTCGCATTGGTCGACACAACACCCTCACCATTATCGATCACGTAGTCCAAAATCCGTTTACTTATAACTAATTGATCCGACTTCGGGACTTCTTCGCGATCTTTGCGCAAACTGGGGGAAAGCTCACCGGTTTGCTGATCCAGTAACAGCACACACGCCCGGTCCGCATCGACCCATTCAAAAACCAACGTCAGTACCCGTTCCAGTAATTCGTCGATATTGAGTGTCTGCGACACGGCTACCGTGGTTTGGTACATCAATTGTAAATGACTACGTAACAAGTCTGCGTCTGATTTAGACTGTCCGTCCTCACCGGCTGCTGCCAATGGAACGTTTACCGGCAAAATTCCACCGCTAAACTGCGGCACGACCGATTCAAGAATCTGCGATTCGACGTCTGTATTGTCATCGAAATGGACTACGCCAGAAAAATCGCTGGCGTCCGCGGTACCTTGCTCCTTGATGACGATATGCGTTTTTCCCAACTGAACCCGATCACCGCTGCTCAGAGCTGCTGAGGTGATTCTCTCGCCATTTAGGAATGTGCCGTTCGAACTTCCCAAGTCAACAACCTTAAAACCATCACCCTCGGGTTGCAGTTCAGCGTGAAAACGGGAGACCTCCGAATCATGTACTTGCAGGTCATTGTTACTATCACGACCGATACGCACGATCTTGCTAGATATCTCTAGACGCTCACCTTGGTCAAATCCTTGGATGATATGAATCGAAAACATTTACGAACCTATGCAAAACTAAAGCGTCACGGACTGCTGCATTAAATGAACCTTCTAATTTTAGTTTTTCAATGCAGAAGTATTATACTCCGACAATTACAATTTGTACGCCCCCGAAATCAGACGGCCAAGATCGCAAACCCATTCGAAAAGCGACATTTCAGCCCACAAAGTTACTTGACGCTCTCCCCTACAACAACGAAAATTGATTATCCAAGTAGGTTTCCAAAACCCTACTTGGTCTAAACTGATCCTCTAACAATGCACCCCCGTTGAGCTAATGAATAAAAAACCCACTATCACGCGTCGTACGCAAGGTTTACTGATCTCCAACGTTTTGAATTTTCTCGTTGTAACCGCCTGCTTATGTGCCGGCACCGCAATCATCAATGTTGCGATAACGAATGTTCAATCCGCCGAAAATGAATCGGATTCGTTGACGTCACAGCAGCGACTCACAAATTCTGTAAAGTATCTTTCCTCGGACGAACTCGAAGGAAGGGGTCCTGGGACGGATGGCATCAACAAAGCGGCAGACTATATAGCAACGCACTTCCGCCAACTTGGCCTGAAAACGGACTCCTACGAGGGCACTCCGTTCCAACGCTTTGAGATAACGACGGACACCAAACTAGGTGAACCCGAGCAGAACCAATTACAACTAACCGGTCCAACAGGCGAGAACGATGCCCCCGAATCAACTGACCTAACGCTGGGCTTCGACTTCAACCCACTGGCCATTGGCGCGAGTGGAAAATTTGAAGGTGGTCTCGTCTTTGCCGGATATGGCATTCAAGCCCCAAACCTCACGTACGACGAGTATGCCAATTTAGATGTCAAAGGTAAAGTTGTGGTTCTGCTTCGAAAGGAACCTCAACAATCCGACACCGACAGCCCTTTTGATGGTACCAAGTCGTCGCGACACGCGACATTCCGCTCCAAGTTTTCGCAAGCGTTTCAGCATGGTGCTGCTGCCGTCATCATGGTAAACGACGCCTCGGAAGCTGCAAACTACCTGTCTGGATTGAAACACGCTCTATCTCAATACGCCGGTCAACTTGCCGCTGAACAACAACAATTCTCCAAGATCGATGACCCGACTCCGGATGACCTAACCAAACACAATCAAAATTTGGCCGAAATTTCAAGCAACATTACGGACACGGCCAGTGAATTAGGCGGAGACGGGGATACTGTTCTAAACTTCGACGGCGCGGGATCGAACTCAACACGTAAAAGTATGCCGGTGTTTTTTGCGCGACGCGCCGCTATCGAGCCAATGATTCAAGCAACGTTTGGGAAATCCTTGACCGAAATTGAAACAGAAATCGATTCAACACTAAAACCCATTGTTGGCGCGATTACCAACTGGACCGCCAAAGGTGAGGCTAAACTAATACAAGCTAAGACGGAAGTCAAAAACGTTGTTGGGATACTCGAGGGTGTGGGTGACCTAAAGGATGAAACAATTGTGGTAGGCGCGCATTATGACCATCTTGGCTACGGTGGACGGGGTTCATTAGCGCCTTGGACCAAAGACATTCATAATGGGGCGGATGATAACAGTAGCGGTACCTCCGCACTATTAGAAATCGCGCAACAACTTGCAACTCGCACAACCCCCTCACGAAGACGGGTTGTATTTATCGCATTTTCCGCTGAAGAACGTGGACTCATTGGTAGTGCGCGTTATGTCAAGGAACCGCTAATCGCATTGGATAAAACAATCGCGATGGTGAATCTCGACATGGTCGGTAGACTCACAGATAACAAACTCATCGTGACCGGCACGGGGACGTCGGACGTTTGGAACCCCATGTTGGACAAACTAAACGAAACCGCCAAATTTGAAATGACACGCAAGCCTGAAGGAGTTGGGCCCAGCGATCATCAATCGTTCTACTTAAAGGATATTCCTGTATTACATTTGTTTACTGGTTTGCACGAATTTTATCATCGACCAAGTGATGATTTCAAGACGATAAACTTTGAGGGCATGGACCGAGTAACCACTTTGACAACGGAAATCATTGTGACGCTCGCTCAGGCGGATGAACGACCGAACTTCAAAAAAGCTGAGAAGAAACGCAATGTCGAAAACACAGGCGGCGACCGTCCCTATTTTGGTAGCATTCCAGACTACTCGGACAATACTGATGGTTTGCCTCTGACCGGAGTGGCGACTAATGGACCGGCGGAAAGGGCCGGAATCAAACCGAAAGACGTCGTAGTCGGTTTGGGAAAATACAAAATCGGTGGGATCGAAGATTTTGACAGCGCCCTGCGGAAATTCAAAGCGGGAGACAAGGTAGCAGTGAAAGTAATGCGTGCAGGAAAAGAACTGACACTCACCATCACACTTGGATCACCACGTTAATGGGGTTCCCGTAGTTCACTGAGCGTTAGATGAAGCCAGCATCTCTATGACTGGGGTCGACGACGTCTGCCGTAATTGACACTGAATTTGGGTTTGCCGCGGACATATTTATCGTCCGCCTCGCACTTTATTTGAAGATTGGTCTTTACCCGTATGACGTTTATCGGCAAAATACCCCTCGTTGATGTTTACACGAAGACTAACAGCGTTGGTCGCTCGATTAAAACACGGCGAATAATTGTTGATTTCCGAGAAAACAGTTTAATCTGGTGACGTTTCGGGCGATTAACAATACACATAACAGTGAGTTTCCTAGGGACGGGAGATTCCATTACCCATATATGAGATGCAGCAAGGAGTGCTGATTGTGAAAAATCACCTATTATTATCTAGTCTAACTGCCATTTGTCTTACTATCTGTAGTGCCAATTTTGGCAATACTGTTCAGGCTCAACAACCCCGCAGCGGTACAACTGTGGCCGTCGTCGACATTGCCGTTGTCATGGAAAACAACACCAAGTTCAAATCGATGCTTGAATCCATTCAAGTGGAAATTAACCAGTTCGACAAAACGCTCGAAACTGCTCGGACACAAGTTACTTCGATGGTCGAAGAACTAAAGGGCTACAATCCGGGCACAGCAGCATATTCGCAACTCGAAGAACGCATTGCGAAAATACAATCTGATGTGCAAGTGCAAATGCAGCTCAAACGTAAGAACGTCTTATTGAAAGAAGCCAAGGTATTTCACGAATGCTACACGGGCGTTCAAAAAACTATAGGCACTTTCTGCGAACATAATGGTATCAGTTTGGTGCTGAATTACGACAGTAAAGCGATCAATCCACAAAGCCGCGAGTCGGTGCTTAAGGGAGTCAATCGCGATATTGTTTATCAACGCAGTCTCAATATCACAAAGTATATTGTGGACGCCGTCAATAAAGGCAATGCGACCGCCGCGCCTGCCAATGTCGGCAACCCGACCACTACAGTTCCTCGCTAAAGCGTAAGTAAATCACAATGTCAAAAGCCTAAAGGACTAGGGTCAGCTCACGCCGGCTCAGGTCATCGGCAGACACAGTGAATGCAGATTATTAACTGACGCATGAATTCTCACCTGTCCTACAACCGACCGCAACAAACCATAGCCTCCACGGTTACCGTGACAGGCTTTGGTTTTTGGAGCGGTACAGACGTGACACTGGAGTTTCGTCCGGCCCCAGCGGAAACAGGATTAGTTTTCTTGAGGACTATCGACGGGCAAGAGGTTTTTATACCCGTCGACGTAGAATATCGACAAGAAGTACCCCGACGCACAAACCTTCACGCGAATGGGGTTCAGGTTGACATGGTAGAGCATGTCGTGGCGGCACTAGCAGGACTACAAATCGATAACTGCTTTATCTGGGCATCTGCCAGTGAAATGCCAGGCGTCGATGGTTCTAGCGAGCCGTTTGTTGATGCCCTCTTACACGCAGGTATTGTTACACAGGAGAAAATGCGTCCGTCATTGGCCATTGAGTCAACGATCCGAGTTGTTGATAAGGATGCGTGGATCGAGGTGCGACCACCGAAAACCGCGGGCACAATGTCCCTGTCGTATCAACTGGATTACGGAAGCACAGGCCCAATCCGCCCGCAAAGTTTTTCCATTGACGTCTGTCCCACAACTTTCCAAAGCGAATTGGCGACCGCAAGGACATTTGTCCTGCAGTCTGAAGCAGATCAAATGCAAGCCTCCGGCCTCGGGTTACGAGTGACTACGGCGGATCTCCTCGTATTCAATGAAAACGGTCCAATCAGTAATAGTCTTCGTTTTGAGGACGAGTGCGTGCGACATAAAACGCTCGACATGATCGGGGACTTCGCACTCGCCGGACTAGACCTACATGGGGACTTCGAAGCGTATCGTACGGGACATCGACTCAATGCAGAGTTGGTACGCCAAATTCTTTGCAAATACAACTTGAGTAACACATTGGCCGAATGTGCCTAACCCACAGAAACAAACTATGACCCAGAACATATCCAAAATGGCCGAAGTTGACCCAACCGCGTCCATTGCCGACGACGTTACCATTGGTCCATTTTGTGTTGTCGGGCCGCACGTCAAAATCGGTGAGGGTACCGTTTTGGACAATCGCGTCACTCTCACCGGTCATGTCACAATTGGCCGTAACAATCATTTGTTTCCTGGCGTGGTTATTGGCGCTGAGCCGCAAGACATCTCCTACCAGGGTAGCCCAACGCAGGTCGTAATTGGAGACAATAACACGTTTCGCGAATATACAACAGTAAATCGTGCTACGGAAAAAGAAGACGGCATTACCTCTATCGGTAACAATTGTTATTTCATGGCCTGTAGCCATGTGGCACACGACTGTCGACTGAGTGACTACATCATTATGGCAAACAACGTTTTGCTCGGCGGTCATGTGCACATCAGCGATCATGTAAACATTTCGGGCGCTGTCGCCGTTCACCATTTTGTCACGATTGGCGCCTACAGCTTTATTGGTGGTATGAGCCGAGTGCTTAAGGATGTACCCCCATATACGATGGTCGATGGAAACTCAGCAAAAGCGAGAGCGGTTAATGTCATCGCTTTGAAACGCAATAACTTCCACACAGAAGAAATCCGCGCCCTCAACGCCGCCTTTAAACTCATCTTCCGCAAGAAAGTGGACAAACAAATTGTCATCGATACTCTCAACGGGCAAGATCAATTGGTGCCTAGCGTCAACCACATCCTTAACTTTATCGATAAGATGAATGACGGTCGCAATGGCAGATCACGTCCTGGCCGAAGGGATGCCGCATGAGCAAACCTCGCGTCGCCGTAGTTGGCATAGGCCGACTAGGGTCCTTCCACACCAATCTCGTTATCGCTGGTGATTTATTCGACCTAGTTGCCATTGTCGAACCCGTCGAAGCCGCTCGCCACGTGGCAAAAGAAGAATTTAGCGTCCGCGGCGTAGCGAACATTTCAGAGGTCGTCGACGAGATCGACTGCGCTATTATTGCCACTCCCACCGTCCACCATTTTGATGTCGCGCAACAACTGCTCAAGGCCGGCAAACATCTTCTAATCGAAAAGCCCATTACACTCGAGCTTGCTCAAGCGAACGACTTGATTGCATTAGCTGAAGCTAATGAGTTGATATTACAAGTCGGCCATGTTGAACGTTTCAATCCCGCATTTAGCGCTGTCGCTACCCACGTTTCTACGCCATTGTTTATTGACGCGGTACGAACAACTAATTATTCATTTCGCTCAACAGACATCGGTGTCACGCTAGATCTGATGATTCACGATATTGATCTTGTCCTGTCGCTCGTCGATAGCCCAATCGCTGCGATCGACGCCGTTGGCTCCGTTGTTATAGGCCCACACGAAGATATAGCCAACGCTCGCCTAACTTTTGAAAACGGCACGTTTGCGAATCTAACGGCATCGCGGGTTAATAGTGAACCTCAGCGCACGATGCGAATCGAAGGACCGCAGGGTTCCACCAAGATTGATTTCGAAACGCCGACTGCATATACGATTGATGTAAGCACACAAACAGAATCATTGCAAATCGATTTACCCAACACAAGCGAGGAACTCAAAGACCTGCAAGCCCGCTTCTTTGTTGACTATCTTCCAAAAACGGAAATCGATATACCGGACGGAAACGCGCTCGCAATGGAACAAGAAGATTTTGCCACAGCAATAACCAACGGTGAGGCGGTTCAAGTGTCAGGCCGAGACGGTCGCGACGCACTGGCTGTTGCTATTGAAATTGCCAATCAAATCCGCAGCAAACATCAGGCGTCCCCGCATGCTATCAAGGGGCCCCATTTTGCGACGGACACCGCCAAAAGCCAAGTTTAAGCTTGTTATCAAAATGCTTGCGATTCCAAGTGACGTTTAGGTCAAGTCACGATCTTCAAACATAACGAGCGCTAGTAACATTGCAATCAGACTGTAGATTGCACAATAACTAAACGCCCAACCGAGATAGGCAAAAGGTACGTCCACGCCAGCTGAAATTGCGGCTTGGATATTGAAGTGATCCAAGTTTGGGAAGACCGTTGCGATCAATTTTCCAAAGAACTCTACAATCGCAAAACCTGACAACGAACTCTGTACCACCAAAGGGGTCAGATGGCCTAAGGCGTAAACGACTAAGCAAATAGTCATGTTGGCCATCAAAGGTAGCCGCGTTGAAATGGCAACACTTAATGAAGCTATCACAACTGCTTCCATAAATGCCAACACTAACCCAGGTACGAGTCGAATCGATTCGACGAAACATAACCGCCAGTCAGGCACCCCTAGCGACGACTCCGTCGCGTCATAAATTGGTTTATAGGAAACCGCTGCAATAAATACCACTCCGAAGATGATGTACACCAAGGCTAACATCCACACGATTCCAGTGAATTTTCCAATCACAAATGCACGGCGGGTCAATGGCTTGGATAAAACCGTGAGCGCTGTACGTCCTTCAATCTCATCCGCAACCGAGGTACTAGCCGACCACAGCGCCAAGATGATACTCAATATAAGGATCAGCGTCAGACCGGCGTCCTTAAGCATTTTGATATCTTCGCCAAAAGTGTTATAGGGAATCCAGACGAATCCTATAAGCGCAATTGCGCCAAATACAATAATCAAAGTAAACAGTGGTTGAGCGATTTCTGATTTATAGGTCGACAAGGCAACCGCAAAGAGTCGGGGCATCGCCATCCGCTGTACTAAATAAATCAAGAAGAGTGCTAATATTCCAAATCCAGTTATTAGTATCGTTTCTGCTTCGACATATCCTGTTCCCGTGCGAATGTAGAGGGCGACTTCAGCTTTGTCGATTCCCATGTTTTCAATATAGATTTTCGTAATATGCGATTCACGGCCTAACGAAGCGTCTTCCGCGTCGCGAAACGGAATTGTTAACAATATACTTGATCGTTCAGCGTTAACTCGGTAGATATCTTCGTTGGTGATCTCTTCGAGTTCGATTCCATCCTCTAACTGACCAAACGGAGTAAATGAAATTTTAACACTTTGACTGGTCGTAATTTCCAGCGCAGCGACTTCAGTCGCGTGAAAGTCAATCGAATGATCGCTTTGCGATTCCAATTCGGTACTACCAGCGTCCGCAACGTATTCGTATTTCGTCGTACCGGTTAGGGGAACACCAATCGCGGCTTGAACGATTCCGCCCGGGTCTTGCACGACCACGGACCCTAGTACACCCACACCGGCCAAAACCGTCACAATAATAAGGATCGGGTAAAGAGTGCCTTCACGCAGTACCATGGAAAATTCGCGGCCAGTTCGTTTCCAGGCGAGTACCACTAATGAATACCCGGCCATCCAGCATACAAAATAAAGACCAATGATTGCGGCTATCAAGTCCCCCCATGAGTCCGCACCCCCGCTAGTTGCCGATGGCATTTTCTCCGCCCCAACAGTAAAGGGACCTAAGACCGCGCAAAATGCCAAGGCGAATACGGATACGATAATTGCTGCTTTGCTCGGAGTCTCAGCAAGTTTATTTATCGCGTTGATCCGACTGAGCCCTTTTGAAAGCAACCAACTCAAGCCAATCAGGATTAATCCTA
>CAWVZW010000029.1:0-39077 GCA_963934735.1 uncultured Planctomycetaceae bacterium | reverse complement strand
GTCTTACCTTATGAAGGGCTTACATTTTCCGCACAAGGGCCTTTAGGGCCCATTGATTCGTCAAATGTTACTTCATCGCCTTCGCGGAGTTCGTTGAAAGTAGTTCCAACGACTGCTGAGCTATGAAAAAATAAATCTTTTGGTCCGCCCATATCAATGAATCCGTAACCTTTGTCTGTAAGACGTTTAACTGTGCCTGTAGCCATTGTATCTTCCTAAAAAACTGAATAACTTATTGGTGATGAAGAGTTCATCACCCTACTAATTAAAACCTAGTCTATGCTGAGAATCCGATCTTGTGCAGTAAAAGAATGAATTTTTTTGAAATAATTCCAAAAAGTAATGAAACTGCCCTGGTCCTGACGGTCCGCCATTGGCGATTAACTCAACCTTTTTCGATTCCGTTATGCCCTACATGCGTAGCGCACTAAAAAAGACTCCTTCCGATTGAAAGGAGTCTTCGTTTTGGGTCAACGAGCGAAATCGCTCGCGTCTTACCTTATGAAGGGCTTACATTTTCCGCACAAGGGCCTTTAGGGCCCATTGCTTCGTCAAATGTTACTTCATCGCCTTCGCGGAGTTCGTTGAAAGTAGTTTCAACGACTGCTGTACAATGAAAAAATAAATCCTTTGATCCGCCAATATCGATGAATCCGAAACCTTTGTCTGTAAGACGTTTAATTGTGCCTGTGGCCATTATATCTTCCTAAAAAACTGAATAACTTGTTGGTGATGAAGGATACATCACCCTTCTAATTAAGTATTAGTCTATGCTGTGGACACAATCTTGTGCAGAAAAAGAGATAATTTTTTCGAAATATATTGGCAGAATGACGACGTGATAAAGCCCAGACGGCGCAAGCATCGCAATCCCTCTAGCCGTTAGCGCTGCGTCCCAAGTCGGGAAACATTCTTCGATTTCGCTGCATTTTGCCATTGACGACTAGTTGCCCACTGCTACAGTGACGACTAAGTAAGACTTGCTAATCCATGCACACAACGTGTCGCATGTATCCATGGCAAGGAAAACATATGTTGTTGCGAGAGCAACGCGAGAATCTAAACTGTACAAACGACAATTCGTGTACTTCTTTATTCGTCGTGTTCTTTCTAATTCAAGGCCTTCAACGGCTTTCGATCACGACTGATTTCTCGTGCAACATCTAACAACAGCACAACTGCATGTTACTGGATATATTTCCAGACTACGATATTTCTTCGTTTATACCTGCGTTTGTGACACCCTATTTTTTGGCGATCGTTTTGTACGACCCGCCACGTGAAAGAGTATCCGAGTCCATTATGAATTTTGAATCACTAAATCTACACAAGTCCATTCTCAAGAGCCTAGCTAAAAAAGGTTACACAGAACCTACACCAATCCAAGAACAAACCATTCCTGTCGTCCTAGCCGGCAGAGATGTCGTCGGTTGTGCTCAAACCGGAACCGGTAAAACCGCTGCATTCGCATTGCCCACAATTCACCGCATCCTAGAACTACTTAGCAATCCAAACACTGGTGCCGAAAAACGCCGACAACGTTCAGGACGCCGCGTCATTCGTTGCTTGATCCTCACGCCTACGCGAGAGCTTGCCGGACAAATTGCTGAAAACCTCGACACCTATAGCGAGTTCACCAACCTGCGTAATACCGTCGTCTACGGTGGCGTCAAACAATACTCGCAAGTTAAAGCTCTTAAACACGGCGTCGATATTCTAGTCGCAACGCCTGGTCGCTTGATTGACTTGGGCCAACAAGGCTACGTGGACCTAACAAAAATTGATGTCTTGATCCTTGACGAAGCCGATCAGATGCTTGATATGGGTTTCATCCCTGACCTTACGCGGATTGTCGCTAAGTGTAACGACACGCGACAGACATTGATGTTCTCCGCAACAATGGCCCCCGAAATCCGACGCCTGTCAAAACAGTGGTTAAACGATCCTGAGGAAATTCAAGTAGCGGCTGACGCAGCCACTCCTGAGCTAGTTGACCAATCTCTCTTTTTCGTTGACCAGCAAGACAAACAACATGTGCTCACTGAGCTCTTGCGTAGCATCGACGGTGAAAAGACGCTTGTATTCACTCGCACCAAACGCGGAGCCGACAAGGTCACAAAACGTCTTTCTCGTGACGGTATCAAAGCGATGGCGATTCACGGTGACAAAAGCCAATCGCAGCGTCGAGCAGCAATGGAGCGTTTCAAATCCAAGCGACCGCCGGTACTCATCGCAACCGACCTTGCCTCGCGTGGCCTCGACTTCTCGGACATTTCCCACGTCATAAACTACGAACTACCACAGACTCCCGAAGTATACGTGCACCGAATCGGGCGAACGGCTCGAGCAGGGCGTGCTGGAGTCGCAATTAGCTTTTGTTCCGGAGACGAGCGTAAGCAATTACGGCTGATTGAACGATTGATGCGTGTGAGCGTACCAGTTAAGCCGATCTCAGAGATCTCCGAAGCGTTAGTCGGCGTTGTGAAGGAACTACCAAAAGAAGAATCGCCGACGCCGCGCCGCAAACGGAATGGCCATGCCGGTCGTCGACGCTGGCACGCCAGAAACAACTCGGGCCAATCGAAGTCCAACGGTGGAAATCGTCGCAAATCCAAACAACAATAATTGTTTGGTGAGAGTTAATTGTGTAAATTGGTGGTCTCGATTATTGGAAACCGCGTAACTGCATTCTAAGTGCTGTTACGCACTTGGTTTTCGTTACCTCAAATAGCCACCGATGGTACAATGTTTTACATGAAAACTCTTACTTTAATATTTGCTGGATGCCTCATTTTCGGCACATTTGTTTCTGCAAATGCACATGATTATTGGATTGCACCTCAAAACTATCAACCTCAGGTGGGCCAGTCCGTAGCGATAAAACTATTCGTCGGCGACCATTTCAGCGAGGAAAAGGAACGTCCGTTACAGCAACGGATGACGGTTGATTTTCTGTTGCATAGTGAAACAGTCCCGCCGAAGAACCTAATCGTTGACGAACGATTTACCAAAATGCCTGTGGCTCAATTCGTTGTCAACAAACCGGGTACGCATATTATTTCGATGCAACGCGACTGGGCACAAATTGAAATGACCGGCGAAAAGTTCCACCAGTACCTTGAGCATGAAGGTTTACACCACATCATTGCCCAACGCAAGGAAGCGGGAGAGGCAGACAAACCAGGGACCGAACGCTACAGACGATATCTCAAATCACTGATTGTCGTTGATGGCAAACGAACGGCTTTGTGGAGTAAACCACTAGGTCACAAACTAGAGATCATTCCGCTTTCCGACCCCACCGTTGCCAAACAAAATGACACCCTACAGTTTCGCGTTTTGCTCGACAACAAAGCTTTACCAAACGTGCAGCTAGCCGCTTTAGGACGCCAGGCAGACAAAGTTACCGACATTCATACCGCGACCGGAAAAAACGGCGTGGCTAGTCTAAAGCTGCCGCACACAGGTGAATGGTTGGTGCGGATGGTCTATTTACGACGTTGCGAGCAAAAAGATGTCAAAGCTGACTGGGAGAGTTTCTGGACTGGGCTTACATTCTGGGCCGGCTCATAACCGAATTGTCCGCCTTAACAGCTGAAGGACATAGATGCGCTCACAGGACGACCATAATTATCGAGATTACACAGAGACAATCTCACAACAGGTACGTGAGTTCTACCGTGCTAACCATCGATTCCAAACGGTTGAATTTGGAAATTCTCAGCGTGACAAATACCTGAATCACTCTTACGCCAAGATGGGAATTTGGGAAGCGCTGGAGTTATTAAACACGGTCATTGACGAAAGTGATCCGGATACCGAATTTTCTCAAATACAACATTGCCTGCAAACGTCGGAGGCTATTCGCGCCAAAGGGCATCCGCGATGGTTTATCCTTGTCGGCTTGATTCACGACCTTGGGAAAATATTATGTCTTCGTGATGAACCGCAATGGGCGGTCACCGGCGACACTTTTCCAGTCGGATGTCCATATTCGGAAAAAATCGTTTTTTCTGAATTTTTCGAGGCCAACCCCGACCTTAAGAATCCAGATTATCAATCGGAATTTGGAATCTACCACGCGGGCATTGGCTTAGACCATGTGATGATGTCATGGGGACACGATGAGTATTGTTACCAAGTCGTGAAGAACTATTTGCCGGACCCAGCGTTGGCAATTATCCGCTACCACTCATTCTATCCATGGCACCAAGACAACGCGTACTCGGAGCTAATGAATGATCATGATCGAAAGATGTTGCCCAGCGTGCAAGCCTTTCAGCCGTTTGATCTATACACCAAACATGATCTTCCGCCTAACGTTGAACAGTTGCGACCGTTTTACGAGAAACTAATCGCAGAATTTCTCCCAGCTCAAATTGACTGGTGAAATAATATCGACGATCGACCGACGGATTGGCTTCAACTATTACCAATTGCTTTCTTCAACAGATTCGCCGTCATCTGTTGCACTCGCTCGTCGGGTCCATGTGGCCGACTCCAATGTGACCACGGCAAGATATGCCCCGGAGGCGAGGACAGTCCTTGTGACCAAAAGATTGTAGCTGCGTTAAAGACAAAATTTCCGTTCCCTCCGGGGAAAATTGTGGCCGCGTATTTGCCTTCACGCGTGCCACCCGCCCAAACGGAACCCTCCGCCAGAACTTGTAAACCGTGTCTTTCTAAATCCGGCTCCCCGTGATGTTCCCATCCCACGAGCCCGCTAACACTCTCGCCGTGTTTCATTCCAGTCCCTTGGAATAGCCAATGCTGGGGATTAGTGCACGTCCAGTCGCCGCCCCCGTTGAACGGAACAACGCTTCGCGCTCCGATGATTCGACGCTCATCGAGTCCTGTATCACCGAGGCCCGCAAACATCGCCTCATACGATTCGATTTCGTCGTTGCGCAGTACTCCATAACATCCTTCACGAGTGATTGTCCGCAAGGGTGTTCCGGTCGCACTGTCAGTAAACGGAGAAACAATAAAAACCGAATTGCCACTGAGCCAAAGATAATTCACACCACGTTCAATTGCCGCCTCCGCAGCTTGGTACTGTCGAACGTCCCAATATTCATCGTGCCCCACGCTCAAAAACGTCTTACAGCGGGTAATGAAATCCACGTCGATGCCATCGGCATTGGAACCATAGGTAACATCATATCCCTGTTGTTCGAGCCAATAGCATAAAGGATATTCCCATAATAAAAATTCTCCCGAACCGATCGACAGCGGCGGCTCAAATATCTGAGTGTACATCCCGTAGGGTCGATCGAAGCTAACGGCCACTCCCGGAGCATGTGCACCCGCTGGATGTGTGTACAACGACTCGTTCTCCGGCCACTTGTTATAGGCTTGCCATGTATTATCACTACACTGAAATAATACATCTGCTGAACGGTCGTCCGTCACAATAAAAATTACATAGCTCTGCCAATACGGTTCGGAGCTTGATTTTGATACAGTCGTCAGTTTTCCCAAATAGACACCGCTCACCCAATTTTTAGGAATTTCCAACGACACGCTTACGTCCCACTGACACTCTCTTAACCTCTCAGGAGCGGCTGTCATTTCAGGAACTGTCTGTGTCTTCCCAGGGAGTGGTCCGATCGTCTTCTTATGGCAAGCGCCCGCTCCGCCATAGTATCCCATGCGGTAAATGTCGATTGTATATTCGCTTTGCGGGTCGCAACTAACGAAAATATCCAGTGATTCTCCAGCGGCAATAGATTGATGCGAGCAATAGCCTTCGATCAGCGAGGTACGGAATTTATGCCGATTGGGCCACACTCGGGTCAATTGCCAATCGCTTGTACCACGGAGTTCGTTTTCTCGTTGAGTTAACGATCTTCTGCCGACTGGTTTGCTAGCGCCCGCTCCCTTTACCGTTCCCGTTACAACTGCTGCTGCGGATAATGATGCGGCAGCAGTTTTCTTAATCACGCTACGCCGATCCATATGGGTTTGCTTGTCTTTAGCCATGTTACTCTCGTGCAATTAAACTGTTATTGAAATCGAATCACCTATATTCTATAATATAAACAGCACCCACCTCAACCAATCCCACCCCTCTCCCTGACTTACATATGCTAAATATACTTGGCAAAATGAAACCTCGACTGTGTTCCGGACCAAACCGGCGCGATGCGATCCAAATTGGTTCTCTGGGATTCGCTGGGCTAACTTTGCCACAGTTATTACGGCAAGAGGCGAAGGCGGGATATGCGAAGAAATCCAAACGCAGCGTGATCCTGATCTGGCAACATGGCGGTCCGTCTCAGCTCGACACGTTCGACATGAAACCGGATCAACCAACTGAAATTCGCGGACCCTATTCATCAATCGAAACCACAGTCCCTGGGATTCGTATTAGCGAAATCCTACCGTGGCAAGCCAAAGTCATGGACAAATGCACGATCATCCGCAGTTTTACTCATGGCAACGGCGACCATTGGGCCGCAGCCCATTGGATGTTAACAGGTTACACCGGTGCCACAGGTTCTGATCGACCAGCACGTATGCCGTCGATGCAATCCGTTTCATCGCTGTTACTTGGGCCCTGTCGCGACGGCGTCCCCAGCGGGATTAATATAAATGATGGAGGCTTTGGCTATCACGGTGCAGCCCACCTAGGCGTACAACACAACCCATTTCGCATCGGCGATTTTAGTTATGGCAATGAAGCAGGCCGGCTTCCCACCGGTAGCGACAAGAGTTTCTCTTTGTTTGACGGGCTCACAAAAGACCGACTTACAAATCGGCTAGATTTGATGCGTAAATTCGACAGGCTACGGCGTGATGTGGACAACCAAGGCACATTTGACCATATGGATGAGATGGCGTTACAAGCGCAAGACATCCTGCTCTCAGGTGCTGCTCGTAAAGCTTTCGATCTTTCCGACGAGGACCCTGCACTTGTTGAGCGTTATGGGGAAGGGTGGGGCGAACAAGCACTGCTGGCACGGCGGTTTGTGGAAGCCGGCGTACGATTCGTCACGCTGAACACCGGCTACTGGGACAACCACAGTAATATCAAGAGTGCGCTCGACAGCAAAATGGTCAATCACGACCGCGCGGTTGGCGTATTAATTCAAGATTTGTCTGATCGCGGAATGCTCGATGATACGCTAGTAGTCACTGCGGGTGAATTTGGGCGAACGCCAAAAATCAATAACAATAATGGACGAGACCACTGGCCCGGTGCGCAGAGCATTTTGTTCGCCGGCGGTGGCTACCGACATGGCCAAGTAATCGGCAGTACGAACTCCAAGGCTGAGCATCCCAAGTCACGGCCCGTAAAGCCTGCTGACTTTAACGCGATCATCTACCATAGCTTAGGCCTTAAGCCCACCGACACGATCAACGATCTGCGGGGCCGTCCAACGCATCTCGTTCCCGGCGGTGAAGTCCCTCGGGAAATGCTCTAGCTGCCACTTTCGGGAAAGCTCGACGGTATTTCACGCAGATTTTATATTGCATTGGGTACCAATTGAATTCCGTTTCCTGATTCAATTATGGTATTGCTTGATTATACAATGCATTATGTTAAATTTGTAATCTACCGAATATTTTAATTTCCGATCAGGAAAACCAATGGCCAGTCAACCTCCGTCAAATCCCTACCAATTCGAAAGTCAAACGCCTTATGCGGCAGTACCGCAAGTCCAGACATCCGAAAAGCCTAAAGCAATTAAAGTGTTTGGAATACTCAACGTCATTTTTGGCGGACTGGGACTGCTCGGTACTTGCATAGGCTTAGGTGCAATCCTAGCCATTACATCCGGCCTTATCCCAGTTCCAGACGGGCAGTCAAACCCCGCATTTGTGACACAGCAGGAAAATGCGTTCCTGTATTTTTACAACATTTTATCTGCAGCAACCGCACTTATCTTTACGATCGTATTACTTGTCAGCGGCATTGGTTTATTACGATACAAGAAGTGGGGTAGAAATACGGGTTTGGCTTGGGCAGCATACAACGTCCTCGCAACAATCGTCACCTCGGTCATAACCTGGACACACATCTACCCCTATCAACTGGAAATGTTAGCCACCAATGAAGCAATGGCAGATGTTCCGAATATGGAGGCTATTTTGCTGGGCAGCATGATCTTTGGCAACGTCCTGTCCGTAGGCTTACTCATTTACCCCGGCCTATTCGCACTGTTCAGTTCCAAACCACCATTCAAAGACGCGCTGGATTGATTTTAATCGGCGTGTTAGTTACACGACCCTAGCATCGTCATTCGCGATCCAATGCTTCCCACCGCTCAAGTGCCGTTGCCATTTGTTCTTCACACGCTTTCAACCGATCGCCTTTGGATTTCAATTCATCAACTGGACGTTTATAGAATTCCGGATCGGCCATTTCTTCATGCAGGCTCTGAACTTCTGTTTCCAGTTCTTCGATCAACTTGGGCAACGACTCCAGTTCCTGCTGTTCCTTATACGTCAACTTCCGTTTCTCAGTCGTCGTCGCGTTTGTCGGCGGTGTGTCGTGAGCCTTGTTTGAATTACTCATTCCCGCATCGCCCGGCAACGTGTTGTCTGCGCCTCGTTGTCGCACCCAATCGTCATATCCGCCGACATACTCCTTGACTAAACCGCGCTTGCCCTCCTCGAATACAATCGTACTGGTCACAACATTATTCAAGAACGAGCGGTCATGACTCACGACCAACACTGTCCCTTGGTATTCAACCAAACGTTCTTCAAGTAATTCCAGTGTTTCAGCGTCTAGGTCGTTGGTAGGCTCATCCATAACAATGACATTTGCCGGTTTGGCAAATAACTTGGCCAGCAACACTCGATTCCGCTCGCCACCAGACAGGTACTTAACCTTCATCCGCGCTCGATCTGGGGCAAAGAGAAAATCCTGCACATAACCCATGATGTTTTTAGACCGTCCGTTGATCATCACGGTGGAATAACCGTCACCCACATTGTCAATTACAGACGCTTCGTCGTCGAGTATTTCCCGCAGTTGATCAAAATAGGCAATTTGCAAATTAGTACCTAGCTTCACATTACCCTCATCTGGTTCTATTTTCCCGAGTAACAGACGCAGTAAGGTCGTCTTGCCCACGCCATTGGGCCCTATTAATCCGATTTTATCCCCCCGCATAATAACGGTCGAAAAATCGTGCACGATCGGTAAGTCAGGATAAGCGAAGCTCAACCCGTCCACCTTTGCCACTAGATTTCCACTGCGTTGTCCTTCTTGAATCTCAATGCGACTACTTCCGGTCTTCTGCCGCCTGTCACTACGCGCTTCTCGCATATTTTTGAGCGCTCGAACACGCCCTTCATTCCGCGTACGACGGGCTTTGATTCCTTGGCGGATCCACACCTCTTCTTCCTTGAGTTTCTTGTCAAACAATGCGTTCTGTTTGTCTTCCGCTGCTAACAATGCTTCTTTGCGTTCGAGAAACGTCTCATAGTCACAGGACCAATCGAATATATTCCCCCGATCTATTTCAACAATTCGAGTTGCCAGGTTTTTAAGGAAAGTACGGTCATGCGTAACAAACAATATCGCGCCTTCCCAAACACTAAGAAACTGTTCAAGCCAATTGATTGCATCAATATCCAGATGGTTCGTCGGTTCATCGAGTAGCAAGAGATCCGGATTCGACACAATCGCACGTGCCAGCAACACTCGACGCTTCATTCCTGAGGACATATCTTCAAACGATTGATCTAAATCTAGATTCATTCGTGCGGCAATTTGGTCGACTTGGTAATCGCATTCCCAATCTTCTAATGATGCATCCGTTACCCCCGTGGCAATGATCTCAGCGACCGAGCCAGTTGTGTCTCGCGGAACAATCTGTTGCAGCAGCGACACCTTGGTATTGGGCTCAATTATCACCGCGCCGGCGTCTGGTTGTTCATCTCCAACGATCAACCGCATCAACGTTGTTTTTCCAGCGCCATTACGACCGAGCAAACCTATCCGTTGACCAACTTCTATGCGGCAATGTACCGCGTCGAGCAACGGCGGTCCGCGATAACCGATGGTTAGATCTTCTAGAACAACGAGTGACATAGATAAACAAACTTACTATAAGTGTAAAAAACAACGAGCAAACGGCACAACGTTGTTCGCAAGGGAAACGATAATGATAGCAACTGAATTGAATTACGTCACTTGCTAATTGCACAAATCGTCTCGCCCCGAGAACGTCGCAGCCTATTCCCTCGCTTTGGTGTCTGTTTTATACTGGATGTTATGGATAAGAATTACCAAGTCTTGATGCTTTTTTTTGTAGCGATTACCGTCGTCCAAGGGAAAACAATTGATGACGCTGATATTTCTTTCACTCGCGACGTCCGCCCCATCCTAGCGCGTCGCTGTTTTGCATGTCATGGGCCCGATGACGATGCTCGCGTTTCCGACATGAGGCTCGATACACGCGGCGGACTGTTTGACGAGAAACTTTCGCCAATCGTTCCGCGAGACACAGCCGCTAGCGAAATGTACTCGCGAATCACACATGCGGATCCCGACATTGCAATGCCGCCTGTCGATGCGAATTCACAAATAACCGATGGCGAGCGTTTGGTCATACGCCGGTGGATTGAGCAAGGAGCGGTTTGGGAACACCATTGGTCGTTTAATCCTGTCGCAACTCCCCGACCATTCCGTAATCCGTCCCGCCCAATTGGTATTGTTCGCGGCAACCATCCTATCGATTCTTTTATTCGTTCCCGACAGCACACACACGGTCTCCGTTCTAACCTTCCTGCGCGCCCCTATGTCCTTATTCGGCGGCTCTATCTCGACCTCATCGGCCTTCCACCAACTATTGAACAGGCTGACCATTGGCGGGCAACCGCCTTTACGCAACGGGGCACGATTAAAACTCCCCAATTCGCCGCCCTGGTCGATGAGCTTGTCAATTCAAAACAATACGGCGAACGCTGGGCCCGCCGCTGGCTCGATCTCGCCCGCTATGCCGACACCAACGGCTATGAGAAAGATCGCGACCGCAATATGTGGCCCTATCGCGATTGGGTTATCCAAGCAATCAATGATTCCATGCCGTTCGATCAGTTTACGATCGAACAAATCGCTGGGGATATGTTACCCGCCGCCTCGACGTCGCAGCGAATCGCAACGGGATTTCATCGTAACACGATGCTCAATGAAGAAGGAGGTATCGACCCTTTAGAGTTTCGTTTCTATGCTATGACCGATCGAGTGGCGACTACGGGAACAACTTGGCTGGGATTGACTGTCGGATGTGCCCAATGTCACACACACAAATACGACCCCATCACGCATCGTGAATACTATCAGCTGATGGCATTAATGAACAATTCCGACGAACCCGAACTAGATATTCCTGACGCCAAGGTAGATCAGCAGTACCAAACTAACCTCGACAAGGCTCAACAACTTATGCGGGCCTTACCAAGTCACTGGCCAACGGGTGATTCGGACGACGACGAGGCGGGTGCAAGAGATGTTATTGAACAACGGTATTCCCAATGGCTAACTCAACAGCGAGGGCGCATAAGAAACTGGACAACCATTGAACCCTCCAAATTCAGCGCTAACTTGCCTCATCTCGAACTAGAGGACGATGGGATAATATTTGCTTCGGGCGATTCGACAAAACACGACGTTTACCACTTGGAATTTTCCGTTAAGCTCGACAACGCAACTGCATTACGAATTGAAGCACTGCCGGACCCTCGACTTCCTAACAAGGGTCCCGGCATGACCAACTACGAAGGAACCATCGGTGATTTTTTCTTGACGGAGTTCCAACTCGAGGCGAGCGGCATTCCCATCGTCTTTAATACGGCAAAGCATAGTTACGCGAAAAACCGTTATGGTGACAAAGACACCTCTGCCAAAACAATGATCGATGGTGATATTCAGACAGGCTGGTCTGTGCACCAAGGGCAAGGCCAACGGCATGTTGCGGTGCTACGACCGGCGAGTCCGATACCGAGCGGAAAATGGTCTCTCACCATGCATTTCGGCCGGCACTTTTCTAGTTCTCTTGGGAAATTCCGCTTGTCCGTCGCAACTGATGACAAACCACTATCGGCAAACGAATTGCCCCCCGCGATTGAGAGGTTACTTCGGATTACACCCGCCTCGCTCAGCAACGAACAACATCAAATGCTTAGAGATGAGTTCCTACTCAACGCGAAGGAACTCGCAAAACACGCCAAGGAGATTCGTGAATTACGTAAACGGTTATCTCTGCAGCACGCCTTGGTATTACAACAACGCCCGACTTCAAACCCACGAGAAACCTACATTCATCACCGCGGTGAATTCCTGAACACCAAAGGGGAATCCCTTGAAGGTAGTGGACTCGATGCATTACATACATTTGAAGGAAAATTCAATGCCGATCGACTGGGACTCGCTCAGTGGATCGTAAGCCCCGAAAATCCCCTCACGGCTCGAGTAGTCGCGAATCGGAATTGGCAAGCCTTTTTCGGTGAAGGCATCGTGCGGACACTTGACGATTTTGGGTTCCAAGGGAAACCACCGTCTCACCCACAATTACTTGACCATCTGGCCTCCGCATTAGTAGCAAACGACTGGTCGATTAAATGGCTGCATAAGTACATTGTAACGAGTGCAACATACCAGCAATCGTCCGTCGTCGACGCGGATGGATACAAAAAGGACCCCAGCAATCAATGGCTCAGTCGTTTTCCACGCAGTCGCCTTGATGCGGAGATCCTTCGCGATGCCAGTTTAGTCAGCGCCGGCATATTATCTGACAAAATGTTTGGGCCGCCAGTCAGGCCACCGCAACCTGCCGGAATCACCGAAACGGCGTATGGGAGCCCCAAGTGGGTAGCTAGCGATGGCGAAGATCGATACCGCCGCAGCATTTACACTAAAGTAAAACGTACGGCACCGTTCGCAATGGGACTCACGTTTGATGCACCGAGTGGTGAGTACTGTACCGCTCGACGTGATAAATCAAACACCGCTTTACAAGCATTGACGTTACTCAACGATGTAATGTTTATGGAGATTAGTCAATCCACAGCCTTGCAATTAACAAATACAAAATCAAAACTCGAGGCCGGAGATAACGCAATTGCCACCAATGCATTTCGACGAATTCTCACACGCCCACCCACACCTACCGAACTAGACGACATTGTCGCATTCTTTCGTCTCCAGCTCGATGAATTTAAGTCGAACAAAGAAGCAATTCAGGCGGTGGTCGGCAAATCCGAAAACCCAACCGCTCAGCAAGCTGCATGGACAATGGTTGTCCGAGCGTTGTTGTCACTTGACGAAACCGTAACCAAAAACTGACCTATGCACAACGATTCACTCCACTGTCGAACAGCCCCAAGCCTTTCACGCCGACACTTCCTGAGGGATTGCTCAGTGGGCACGGGCAAGATTGCATTGGCAAGCCTGTTGGCTAACGATACGTTGCTGGCGAATCCTAAATCCAACAAACCAGCGGGGTTGCCCGGCAATATCGAAACCCATTTCCCGGGTAAAGCAAAGGCCGTGATCCATTTATTTATGGCAGGTGCCCCTTCACAATTAGAGTTATTCACAGAAAAGCCGACGCTAACCAAACTCGAAGGCCAACCACTACCGGCCTCAATTCTCGGCGACCAACGGTATGCTTTTATCCAAGCCGACGCCGGTGTCTTGGGACCACGGTTTAAATTTGGTTACCACGGCGAGAGTAAACAAGAGCTGTCCGAAGTCTTGCCACACTTAGCAACCGTTGCGGACGACATCAGCATTTTCAATGCCGTTCACACCGATCAGTTTAACCATGCACCGGCACAACTATTCATGAATACTGGATTTGGCCAACCTGGACGCCCGAGCATCGGGTCATGGGTCAAATATGCACTGGGCGCGGAAACAAGTAATTTACCCGCCTACGTGGTTATGAACACTGGTGGGGGAGTTAGCGGTGGAGCGGGGCTCTATTCCAGTGGGTTCTTGCCAACCGTTTATACGGGCGTATCATTTCGCAGCAGTGGTCCACCGATTCTGAATGTCGAGACCCCAGCGGGTATTAGCAACAGTGCACAGCAAGCCACGTTTGACCTCATCAAGCGATTGAACCAACAACAACTGGAGGTGATCCAAGATCCCGAAATTTCCACCCGTATCGCTTCCTATGAAATGGCTGCGAGATTACAGCTTTCAGCGCCAGAGCTGATTGACCTTAAACAGGAAACCCAAGAAACCCTCGATCTATATGGTTGCGACCCGACACAGCCGTCATTCGCCCGCGCCTGTTTGCTCGCACGTCGCATGGTTCAGCGGGGCGTACGCTTTATCAACATCTTCCACAGCGGTTGGGACGCGCACTCAAATGTCGAAGGAAACACGAAAAGCAATGCGGGCAAAACCGACCAAGGCAGTGCTGCTTTGGTAAAAGACCTAAAACGGCTCGGCCTGCTCGATGAAACACTCGTAATTTGGGGCGGCGAATTTGGGCGGACTCCCATGATCGAACAGAACCCCACACTGGGACGTAATATGGGGCGCGATCATCACCCTCAGGCCTACACGATGTGGATGGCCGGAGGTGGAATCAAACGGGGATTCCATATGGGCGCAACGGATGAGTTCGGTTTCCATCCGACTGAAGACGCCGTACACGTTCACGATATCCAAGCCACTATTTTAGCGACGCTCGGTTTAGATCACCAGCGACTCACCTTTCACCACGCCGGTCGCGATTTCAGACTGACCGACGTGCATGGCGATGTCATAAAACAAGCGTTGGCCTAGCGAACGCGAATTCACGGTCGTTTGCGACCACTCACTCCCGTTCAATATCCGCAATTGTTTTAGCCAGGATTCCTTTCACGTAACCGTTGTATCGGCCGTTCGGCGATTTCCCGCCGTTGATTGGCATCGCTTTAATCTTAGCTAGCGACGGAGCAAAAAGATCGTCGAGCTTGTCAATGGCGTTAAGCGCCATGATCGAGACAAATACATCTTGCTGCGGCGTCCAAGGCGCTAACTCTAACAAAGTCGCTACCGCGGTTTGAACGAGGGCGGAATCCTTTGAATACTTCGCTACCGCGTAAGACGCAGCTATCTGTGCGTAGGGGGATGCATCGCTCATCAGCGTTTTGAGTTCCTTATCAGAAACCGCAACCGCTGGTGCCCCTCGATTTAAAATCCCCACCGCCGCCCAATAGCGGACGGCCGAATCATCGTCGTCAATATATTTCCTTAAGTCCGGCAATGCGTCTACGCCTTTATGAGTCGCCCAATTTGCTGCGGCCATGATGCGTTCTAACGGATACAACTTGTCATTATGCCCCATTTCATATGGCGTCATTCCATTGCTGCGGCTATGAATTTCACCCTCAGGTAAAAATCCAACATCGCGAATCTCCAAACACCAATTATTAAGCGCCTTTCTTAATTCCTTTAACTTCTTCGCTAACGGAATGTCTTCAAGGCCTGCATCAGAAACTATTTTTCCATCGGCACCAACTAGATTATGAACTTCGTCTGGGTCTTCTTGCAGGTCATATAATTCTTCCGTTGGTTTCAACCTCCAGAAGTGTTTTTGCGATTCTTGGAGGAGTCCTTTATCAAAATCCCGTTTCCACGCGGCAGTAGACGGTGTCACAAAGTTGTACGCCACAAATTGTCCGTAGATAAAATGTGGGTTGTAGTTGCGAATGTAATGATAGCGACCGTCGGTAACAGTCCGGATGAAATCATTTCGCTCATCCATCCGACCGCGAAATCCAAACATATATTTTGGGGCGGCTTGTTGATGATTTCCCGCGAACGCATGACCTTGCATGTGCGCCGGTGGTTTCACGCCCGCTATACTCAAGACCGTTGGAGCTAGATCAACAAAGTTCACCATGCGATCACTTTTTCCACCGGTTGCGTATTCTTTCGGCGCGAGGTGTTTCCATTTTTCAGGAAAATAAACAATCACTGGAACCGATAATCCTGAATTATAGGTCCAACGCTTTCCGCGCGCCATACCACTGCCATGGTCGCCAAAATAGAAGACAATCGTACTGTCAGTGAGCCCAGCATCCTCAAGTTGTGCAAGATGTTTTCCGGCAATCACATCTGCTTGGGTTACGATGTCGTAATATTGTGCCCAATCTTGGCGAGTTTCCTTATTGTCTGGATGGTAAGCAGGCACACGAACTTTAGCAGGATCGGTAATCGCTGTATGAGGTCGTACTCGGATCTTGCTTTCGTGACTTACCGTATTATTAAAGATTGCAAAGAAAGGTTTGCCGTCCGGTCGGTTACGATAATGCGCGTTTCTCGAGGACGCGTCCCAGCCTTGATTTTCTTTAAAAACATTGTAATCTTGTTTTGCATTATTCGTCGTATAGTAACCCGCCTGCTGCAAATACCGCGGATAAAAATGAACGTATTTAGGGAGTTGCACCATGCTCCGCATATGCTGTCCACCGATTGATGGCGGGTACATGCCTGTGATAATCGCCGTGCGAGCGGGAGCACAGACGGGTGCACAGGACCACGCTAATTTGAACATCAACCCTCGTTTGGCCAAGGCATCCACGTTGGGCGTTACGGCCAACTTATCTCCATAGCAACCCATTTCTGGGCCATGATCTTCGCTGGAGATCCACAAGATGTTAGGTGACTCTGCGGCCACTAGATCTTGCACGGGAGTTAACAAACTGCCACCTACCAACAGGCAAGCAAGGCACATAAATACACTAGGAACTTGGCCAAGTTTATTGAATTTTTTTCTCATTACGTCGTCTGCGCTTTCTGTATATCGCTTCTATCTATCAAAATATATCGGTGTTCAATTCGGATTTCCGTATCCCTGATAAGGCATCGAAGAGTAAGGATGTTTATCAAAAATTGAGCCGTCCCCCGTTACTCGGGGATCAGCAGTACGTTTTAATTCTGTCATAAGCTGTTCTCGCAGAGATTCTTTGACCATCGCCATTGCTGGAACGTTCGCAAGATTATGCATCTGATCGGGGTCTGCGGAAATTGAATACAATTCCTCCCGCGGACGTTTTGCAAACGCATAATCATAGTATTTCTTCCATTGCGGATCATTTCTATGCTCCACTATCCAAGCCTTGGTTGGACTGGCGTCGAGATCACCGAACGTAATAAACGTGTTGTTTTCCAACGCGTCTGTGGGCGGCGTAAACATATCAGTGACCGCCTTAGGACCTCCCATGGGCCATCGGTCTGGCTTGAAATTGATAATGTATAAAAATTCTGGCGTACGGATAGCGCGTTGGGGGTAGGGTAAGTTTCCTTCACGAACCGTCGCGACATGACGTTCGCGACCCGTCACAACCCAATTCCGTGTCGCATCAACCCAACCCGATTTAGTGGATCGCAAAACAGGAACTAAACTCCGTCCCGTCATAACAGGTGGAATCGAAACTTTACCTAGTTCCAAAAACGTCGGAGCAAGGTCCATCAGGTTCACGAAATCGTCGACAATACGACCCCGCCGTTGTCCGGGCATGGAAACGATTAATGGTACCTGTACTCCAAAGTCATAGAGATTGCATTTTCCACGCGGAAATCCTGGGGCTCCGTGATCACCGCTGATAAACACGGCCGTATTTTGCAACTGTTGACTGTCACGCAGCATATTCATAATAACTCCTACCGCCGCATCAAAGGCCATAGCTTCGCCAAGATAATCCGCGAAATCCTGTCTCACCTCCGGAACATCTGGCAGGAATTTTGGCAATCGACCTTGCAATTCGTCGGGATCAATTCCCCAATATTCGTGTCCTGATCCCTTAATCCACTTGCGATGCACATTCGTCGGACCGAACCAATAGCAAAACGGACTCCCTGCAGGCTGCGCATCTAAGAACGCCTGGAAATTCCGCCGGACTTCTGACAGCATCCCTTGTTTCGCATCTGCAAGGCTCTGCTGTTGGCCAAGTCTACGCTCGATACCCTGCGAGAATCCATTGAATTGTGAGCCGCCTTTTTCATACCCAAATTCCCCGCCGCCAAACGGCGCGTCACGCGGACGTCCGGGCGACCATACTTTATAAGTTTCCCCAATGTGATAATCAGCGTCGTGCAGTAATAGCGGAAACACCGGTATACTCGGGTCCCAGAGAGCGCCCTGCAAAATCGCGCCTAATCCCGTGCGATAGAAGTACTGACCCGACAGTAAGGAACTGCGACACGGTGTACAGGAAGGGGCCGTTACAAAGGCGTGTTTAAACAATGTGCCACGTTTTGCGACCGCATCAATGTGGGGCGTACTAAAGCTCGCATTGATGGAGTCCTTACCATCAACTTTGGCATAAGCGCTAGCGTACTTGCCCCAATCATCCGCAAATAGAAACAAAATATTTGGGCGTGCCATGGCAATGCTGGAGACAGCAAGTAATAGAACGACGCTGGCAAGGTACTTCATATTGGCATCCATTAGGAAGTTGTGAGGTAAAAGTGGATAATCGCAATTTTACTGGACTATATCATTATTTACAGGTCTCGCCTGTAGCCACTGATTATATTTCTGCTTCAATATCTTTTCAAATTTCCGGCGCACCGCAGCGGTTTCACGATTGTCATCTTCGGCATAAATCATATGCTGCTCTAGCGGATCGTTTACTACATCGATCAATTGTCCGTTGTCGTAAAGTTTGAATTGTTTGTCTTGCACAAACCGATGAAGCTGAAATTTATGCTTATCCCAACCCGGCCGCGGGTCGTAATGATAGAAAACATAATCCCTTGTCGGGGATCGCTTTGGGCGATCAAACAATTGTTCATAAAAGCTGATGCCATCAATTTTCGCAGATGCGGGAACAGTTTGCCCTGCCAGTTGGACCACTGTGGGTAAGAAGTCTGTCGAGTCGATCAAATTATCATTCACCGTTCCCGGCTTAATGGTTCCAGTCCACCTTGCATAAAACGGTACGTGCACGCCAGCGTCGATCGTCAGCCCTTTCCCCCCTTGACTAGGCCCCCACTGCGTGTCCGTAATGACCTTTTGATTCGTTCCATTGTCACTGTAAAACAAAACCAACGTCTCTTCGCCAATTCCAGCTGCATCGACAGCAGCTAGAATCCGGCCGATAATTTTATCCGTATATTCGACCATGTCTCCATAATAACGATTTTCTTCCGTGAACCGATTACTGGCATCAGCCCATTCTGGCGAGTCCGGTGTAGGAGAAAATGGGTTGTGCGGTAGCGCCATCGCATAGTACAAGAAAAATGGCCGATCGTGCTTCCGCGCGACGTATTCACTGATATAGTCCGTCCACACGTCTGGCCCGTATTTACCTTGTGTGTCGTCTAAGATTTTACCGTTTTGGTTGATCCGCGGATCTGCATATCGAGAGCCCTTGTCTTCGGTGTGGCGAGTGTGCCAGAGACAGTATTCATCAAATCCTGCTTTGTTAACGTGCATACCTTTATCACGCCGCAAATCAGCGCCTGGATAATCTGGCGGGTCATAACTCTGCAGCTGCCATTTCCCCACGATACACGTTTCATAGCCAACTTCTTGCATATAGTGGCCAAAGGTCTTGGCCTGCGGATCGAGAATACCAAACGCCAACCAATTGCGATGGTTGTAGATGCCCGTCATGAATTGAATGCGGGTGTTTGTGCACAACGGCTGTGCATAGGCATGAGTAAATCTCATTCCTTGCTTAGCCAGCTCAGACATATGCGGCGTCTTGTATTGTCGACCACCGTAATCTTGCACGCTATCGATCCCTAAATCATCCGCCATAATAAGGATAACATTAGGTCGATCAGCTGCAGCCAACGCCCCGTTTAAGATGCAGACTAGCAGCATCCACACGATTGTATATTTTTTGTTTTTTATCATCCAATCATTTTACCAAACCTATCTGTCTTGGGGGCGTTGCACAATCGACCCAAGCCCTCATGCAGCGTTGGCTTTCCTATATAATAACGGCAGCGATCAAGCGTCTCACCCGCAAGCCTCACTCAAAAGCTCCGACCAATGAACCTCCCCAAACACTTCGTGATTTTCGGCATCCTATTATCCATCACAATTCAGATGAATGCCGAAAATCCATCGGAGCCAACCACAATTACTCCCGACGAAGCCCGCGGGCGAGTGCGGATTTTGGAAACCGTATATATCTCCACCTTGCAAAACATCCACCGCAATTATTTTCGAAACGACCAAAAGTTACCCGTTCCCTCGAGAGTGCTGGAGGACGTCTTTTACAGCCTCAACAGGGGCAATGGGATCAAGAGTCGATGGATAGCTGTCAACACACCGGCAATGAACGTCGAACACAAACCAAAACCAGGATTTGAAGCTAGAGCGGTCGCGGCATTGACAGCAAATAAGTCGCGGTTTGAGGAAGTCAAAGCCGGTGTATTCTATAGTGCCCGCAGCGTAACGCTATTGGCATCGTGCCAGCGCTGCCACCTCAGTGCGTTGGCGCAACAAAACGGTGGTCGCCGCATTGCCGGACTGGTCATTGAAATACCGTTAAAAAACAACTCGACGGAGCAAAATAATGCAGGCAAAAACAATGACAACAAATAGATCCGTCGCTCCAGTATCGAGACGGCAAGCGATCCAGTCGCTGTCCGGTGCCGCATTGGCCATTGCGGCATCCGCGCCCGCTGCCTTGGCAAATCGTCAACGAACAATTCGGGTGGCGGGAGTGGGCACAGTCTATCAAGACGGTTCCCATTGTGATGTCATCTTTGGAAAAATGTTGGAAGGTTGGCGGCACGACGGTGGACCGGGTCCGAACATGGAACTTACCGGTCTGTATATGGATCAATTTCCGGAAAACGATATGGCGCGTGAACTGGCAAAGGAGTATGATTTCCCAATTTTTGACTCCATTGGAGAGGCAATAACATTGGGGACAGACCAGTTACAATGTGACGGCGTAATCAGTGTCGGAGAACATGGCGAATATCCTTTCACGCCCGATACAAATCAACACAAATATCCAAGGCGACGCTTTTTTGACGAGATTGCCGATACATTTGAATCAGTGAACGCAGTTAGGCCTGTGTTCAACGACAAACACCTTAGCTACAACTGGGCCGACGGTTACGCCATGTACCGCCGAGCCAAACAATTAAAAATACCTTTCATGGCAGGTTCGTCTCTGCCATTCGCGTGGCGTTATCCGGCCAATGTTCTACCACGTGGCTCACAAATTACATCCATCATGGCCTGTGGGTACGGTGGTCTCGAATCGTACGGTTTTCATACATTAGAAATGATGCAGTCGCTAGCGGAACGCCGCCGCGGGGGTGAAACTGGCGTCCAATCCATCACGACCGTTTCCGGTGATGCGATATGGAAAGCAGAGCAGGCAGGGCGGTGGTCCCGTAAACTTATGGCACAGGCCTTGGCAACCACAGACGACAACGTGGACGACCTCGAGAATCGTCTGCATCTGGAAACCTCGGCGTTGTACCTCATCGACTATATTGACGGAACTAGCGGTGTGTTAGCCATGCTTGACGGCATCACGGGCGACTTTTCAGTGGCTGCAGAATTTGCGGATAGCACGGAAGTCTTTGCCCAATGGTATCGCTTAGAGATGACAGCGCCCTATCGCCATTTTGCGAAACTTGTGGCTGGAATTGAGCAGTTTTTCCGCAGCGGTCGCGACACCGCACCTATTGAGCGCACTCTTTTAACAACCGGAATCCTCGACCGTGCCATGCACGGCTATCTCCAAAACGGCAAACGCCTCGCAACTCCCGAACTCGCCATCCGCTATCGCCATAGCAAGTGGCCCTTTGCCAACCAATTTGAAGAAAACTTTCCTGTGCCGTTGCCATAGATGCGTATTAGTTCGTAGCACATGCTTTGAGGGTAGCCACGGACTTATCGATCGCGACTAATAGATCTTCAACATCATCTACGGTCAAGTCGCCGATAGTACCGATGCGGAACGTTTCATGTTGAGAGACTTTACCGGGATAGATCACAAACCGCCGCTGCTTCAGCAAATCATAAAACGCGTTAAATTCAAACCATGGTTCTTCTGGAAAAAAGAACGACGTAATAATTGGCGAATGGTCTTCAGCCTCTAACAATGTTTTAAAACCCAGTTCACTCATACCGGTTACGAGTCGTGTTTGGCAATTGGCATACCGCTGGCACCGCGCCGCAATACCGCCTTCGTCCTCCAATTCTTGTAATGCTTGTCGAAACGCCAGAAGTACGTGTGTCGGTGACGTAAACCGCCATTTACCTTCGTTTTCTTCCATCACACGCCACTGATCGTACAGGTCGAGACTAATCGACCGTGCGTAACCGGCGGATTGCTTGATAGCCTCTTCACGGCAGATTACAAATCCGAACCCCGGCACTCCCTGGATGGACTTGTTAGCCGACGAAATCAAAAAGTCCACGCCCAAATCGTGCATGGCAATGGGCATTCCACCGAAACTGGACATGGCGTCGAGAATAATTTGACAATCGTGTTTTTTGGCGATCTGGCACCATTGCTCGATCGGGTTCAACATTCCCGTAGTCGTTTCACAATGCACAAATGCCACGTGCGTAATTTCTGGGTTCGCGGACAACGCAGTCGTGAATTCCTCTAATGGATAAGAAGTTTCTACTGTTTCCACAACCGTGACGGGTATTTTTAACCTCTCGGCGATCGCTGCAATCCGTGCTCCATATGCGCCATTGTTCACAACCAGCAGTTTGCCGGCGGGCCCAATGACCGAGCCAATTGTTGCTTCAACTGAAAACGTGCCGCTACCCTGCATCAACACGCTCGTATAGCCGGGCTCATTCGTAGCTAAGGCAACAAGAATTCCACGAACCTCTTGGACGATATCATTGTAATCTCGGTCCCATGTTGACAGATCGACCTGCATCTGAGCTTTGACTTGAGCCGTAGTTGTTAACGGTCCGGGCGTCAGTAATAAATATGGTATATCGTCTCGCACTCTAATCCTTTCGCGTTCAGCAATATAGGTTTTTCGAACTTCAGAATCACCCACCGAGAATTTGCAACGATTCGCCCGCTGACCGAATCACATCGGTCGCGCCACCCGCCAGAAAGACAGCTTTCGCGGATTCGTGTTTTTCGGTTCGCTCATCTTCGCTAAGCGTTTGCAATTCGTCATACGTCAACCCAACATCATTACCAGTGAGGGTAATTGCAACGCTACGCACTCCGGCGTTTAGTCCCGCCAAGACATCCGGCATCGTGTCACCCACCTTAACGACATCAACGACTGACTGAATATTGAGTTCTTGCATGCACTTGAAAATCAACCACGGAGCAGGGCGACCGTTGGGAACTTCATCTGAACAAGCACGAAAGTCGACGGTCAAACCGGCAGCAGTTAGGTCTTCCCATACGGGGTCGGCAACAACCCGTGGATATCCCGTGGTTGCAGCTATTTTAATATTACGACTGCGTAGGGTTTCAAACAATTCCCGCACACCAGGAATTATATCCACGTGCTCACGAGCAACCTTAATCTGCATTGGCATGAATGTGTCATAAATGTGCTGAACGTCGTCATCAAGCCATGCTCGGCCTTGAGCGGATTCCCAGCGACTTGCAATATTTGGATCTTCCAATAACGTCTGAATATGGTCTCGTTTATGTAAGCCCATCGGGCCACGTGCTTCCGCGACCGAAATCTCAACCCCCATCGACGCGAACGCCTGCACAAACGCTGAAATGGGAGCAAAACACCCATGGTCGATAATTGTACCGGCCATATCAAAGATCATTAATTTTGTCATGTTGTTTGGTAATTCTTTCATCGCTATTAGTCGTGACGAGTGAGTAACCCGCTGGCGGGTACATTCTAAACCAAAATCCAATTTGTGGTAATTCGTGGTCTACCAACCACATTTACTTTGATGGGCCTAGCTACGATTAACGTCGTGCAACACGCCATCTCCGTATCATGCGTTCCCATTTATATTCCGCCGGTCGGACAGACGCAAGTGCTGTGCTCAGTTGGAACACTTGTTCATATAACTCACAGATAATCTCAGCGATCGCATCAACATGACTGCGAAATTCTGCTTGTTTTGCGAGTTCGACCATTTGCGAATATGTTAATTGATTGGCAATCTCAGACAATCGCAAATCGCAAGTCCATTCGCCATTAATATGGGTCAACTCGTACTTATCCAACAAGCGACCGTTGCGGACTTTTTGATAAACTCGATTTTGTTTAAGCACTTCGCGCAACAATCCTTCGGTGCTGGGGTCCCACGCGTAAGGGTACATCTGCCCGAGTAATCCGTAGGGTTGGCCGACCCGCATGTAGTGAATTTGCGCCATTTCCACTGGCGCTCGCGATACCGAACTCAGCACTCGCTTCCAATCTAAGCCCAGTTCTTTAACGCCAATTTCATGAACTGACACTAAATCCTGAATTGGTCGATTTGCTGTCGTATATTTTCCATCAAGCAAATGCATGTCGATTCCCGGTTGGATGGATTTAATCAAACAATCGCCCACGATGTGAGCTAGCCAGCCAAAAATATATGCTAATTTTCGTTCGCCTGTTCCAAACCGTTTAATCACATCCTCGCAAACAACCGCTACATAGTCGTGTAAATGATCCCACGGAAGTGTGTGCTTTGTTTGGTCACCCTTCCATCCAAAAATCAAATGCGACCTGCCATAAAATAAATTCGCAATTTCTCGCGGACGATACTCTGTTCCTTGATGCACTAATTTCCACGGTACAACCTGACCCCCCGTAAGCGGACTTCGCTCCAGCTTAACTGTTCCATAGCCAACAGATTTTCCCGTGTCGACACAAACAGCTTCGGGCAGTGTTTGAATATCTGAACCCAAATACGCGCCGGACAAAAAACTGTCAAAGTGTCGATGAATCAAACCACCAACTGGCAACATTCTTTCGACTGTTTTTCTACCAGCCAAAATTGCGTACAACGTATGGCCAACAACACCACTCATGAATTTTCTTAACTCCTACTGATAGAGATCTAGCATGGGCTTACCAACGGAAACAGGAAACGGCCTGCCCAATTCATCATAAAAATGCGAGTGGGGCTCAATACCTAACGCGTGAAACATTGTCGCAGCGACATCCCACGGAGCGTACCGCTGATCAACAACTTCCCCACCAAAGCGATCTGTCTTACCAAGAACCGATCCGCGTGTAACTCCTGCGCCTGCTAGCAGAATCGAATAGGCACTTGCCCAATGCTTTCGACCCGCACTCGTTCCAGCAAAATTCCCTTCGATTGCAACGACCGGTGCTCGGCCAAATTCTCCCAGCACAATCACCAAGGTTGTATCCAGTAGTCCGCGATTTTCAAGATCCTTGATCAAAGCCGTGATGGTCTTGTCAAACCTTGGAATTAAATGATTCTTCAGCGCCGGAAAGATGTCGTTATGAGTATCCCAACCGTATTCTTCAATAGCGTCAGGCGCGAGGTCTTGGCCCCGATTCGTGTGATTAAATATGACATTTACATACGGTACTTGAGCTTCCACCAATCGCCTCCCGAGTAAACACGCTTGTCCTGACCGGTATCTACCATAGGCATCGCGAGTTTTGTCGGATTCTTTGTTAAGATCGAAAGCCGATACTACATGTGGTGAAGACAGCAAATCAATTGCTTGTCCATAAAATCGATTGTTATTACGTACTTGGGTGTTAGCATCCAATGCCGTTTGATCACGATCTAAGGATTTCTTGAGCTGAACCAATTTCCGCATCCTGGTTTCGCTCAAACGAGACTCATAACTGAGTCCGGGAATCGCAATTTCACCACTTGTCGGATCGCCCACCATGAGCGGATCATAGGATTTACCTAAGATACCGCCGTACATGCCCGGAGCAATATTGATGGGGATTAAAGCAGGACCGTTTACGTATATGGAATCATAAGGAAAACGCGACTCGATTGGTAAGTGATTTAAAATGGAACCGAGTGACGGTAAATCTGTCGGTTTAGGTAACGGGTTCGTCGACAACACTGGGTAATAGCGACCGGTCATGGTTAAATAGGTCGCACTGCCGTGGTCCAAATCCTCGTGCGCCATGCTTCTTACCAACGTGAATCGATCGGCAATTGATGCGAGTCCGTGCATGTCCTCTGTGAAATGAACGCCTGGCAATTTAGTTTGTAACGGCGAAAATGCTCCTCGGATGTGTTCGGGAGCAAGTGGTTTGGGGTCCCACATATCGATCTGGCTTTGGCCACCGCTGGCAAAAATCGTCAGCACACTTTTAGCACGTCCAAATCCGGCCTTTTCACTACTTTTTGCTTCACCTGTTATGCCCAACATCGCAGCGGACGCCAATTGCAAACAGCGACGGCGACTTAGTGTGGATTGATTTGATTTTTCAAACAAGTTGAGCATCCGATCATTATAGCCCAATAGAGCTTTGCTGCCTGCTCTTTATTGCTTGTCAATTGCTGTTGCTTCTATTAACGGACGGCGACAGGCAGCATTTACTTTGCTACTGTATCGTTCGTCGTAAAAATGTGCATAATTGACATTTCTCATAACAGTTTCCGCCTAGACATCCCGCCTCCACAACGATTGCTTCCACACATGTCCTCCTCAAGTACCGCTGTAACACTTCCTCGAGATACAGCGGATAGCGGTATTCATCGAGGATGGTGGATTCTGTCAGTGGCCTTTACCGCCATTTTCATGTCAGCGCCTGGGCAAACGCATTCTATTGGTACTTTTCGCAGCGTGATGATCGGCGGCATGGAGAATGTTAACGACACTCAGTTTTCCACAGCCTACCTAGTTGGCACGCTTTTTAGTGGATTTGCACTGCCGTTTTTAGGGCCACTGATCGATCGCTTTGGTGCCCGTGTACTACTACCGTTTACATCTATGTTACTCGCTGCATCCTGTATCTTGATGTCATATGTTGAGCATTTACCTTTACTGTATCTCGGCTTGGGAATGCTGCGGCTATTTGGACAAGGTTTGATGTGCCTATTAGCTACATGGTTAGTTGGTGAATGGTTTCAAGAAAAACGCGGGATCGTGATGGGATTGATGGGGGTCGGTGGTGCCCTAAGTGTCATGACATTTCCGTTGCTCAATCGATACTTCATATTGACCTACGACTGGCAAACGGCTTGGTTAGTGCTAGCCGCTATTCTGTTAGTCACGTTCGTGATCCCGCCATGGTTGGCCGTCCGCAACCGCCCGGAAGAAGAGGGGCTTTTTCCAGATTGGAAACATCATCACTCCGAGATAAACCCGACACTCGCTACGGAGCATTCACCTCATATCACTACGGAAGCCTGGACCCGCAACGAAGCCTTGCGGAATCCTACTTTTTGGAAATTGGTGATGTGCGTCACCTGTACCTCGCTGGTCGGGACGGGATTAATGTTTTATACCGATCGCGTCCTTGAGCGGGTGGGAATGTCCGGCAATAAACCCTATTACGTCTTAGCTTTGCAGGCATTGCTGGCGACGATTACGTGTATCGCAGCGGGGCATTTCACATCAAAGTTCCAAGCGCGTTATTTATTGGCAACCGCGATGCTTCTCCTCGCTGCGGCCTTGGCCATCCTAATCTCGGGGTCCAGTCCCTGGATGGCCCTACCTTTTGCGATTTTGCTAGGCGTCCATGGTGGTATTATTCGCACCGTAGGCAGCGTAGTGTGGGTTAATTACTATGGCCGTGAGCACCAAGGAGCAGTCGCGGGTGCAGCATTCAGTGTCGCCGTAGCAGGTTCCGCATTGGGACCACTAGCGTTAGCAAACTCTGCGGACATTTTCGGCTCTCTTGAACCCGCCTTGATTTTGTTTATGTGCCTGCCAATCATCGCTGGAATTGTCGTGTTATCCGCAGCCCCACCAAAACGCAACGGAGCCGGCAGTGGATGAGCACCGCGACGCTTAACGTGACGAAAAATTAACTAACAAGGAATTGGAGCGCCAGTTCGCCAAAAGCGCAAAACAGTGTGCCGCCGACAATTATCACAAGATATAGAATGACCCAACGTGTTTTGGGACTGCGCTCGCGACGCATATTTGCATATCGAGCGGGTAGTTGGGTTCCGCCATTGGGAGACACGGGCGCTAGCGGCATCGTAAACACTTTATGGCACGATGGACAAGTCGCTTGTCGACCAGCGAGCTGTGGTGCGAGCGCGAGCAACTGAGTGCAATGTGGACAACTTATTTGTGGTTCATTCATATTTCGATGAAATAGCTGAACTTGAGGTCTGGAAACAGGGAGTTCGTGGTATTACTGGGAAGCATCGATTGCCTTGGTAACGGCGCGGCGAAATTCCTCTCGTGGATTATCAAATCCACTGGATTGCGACAACGCCATGCCAACAACTTGGCGGGACGGGTCAATCCAGACAAATGTGCCTTCGCTACCTGTATGTGAATACGACTCGTCGTTATGTACTCTCCAGCCGAGGCCGTAGAAACTCGTTCGTTCTAGGCGTTCCGCTGCGGAGTATAGTTCCTGCGTGACTGGAAACGTTGCCTGTTGAACGCTCCGCCTCGATAGAATACGCACTCCCTGGTACTTGCCTTGTCCGAGGAACATCTGACAAAATTTACCGTAATCCGCGGCCGTCGACACCATGCCACCCGAGGCTCTTACAAACGGCACACGCATGCTAGCGTCTCGCTGAAACCGTATCGACCAGTGGTCATTATCGTTAGTCGAGGGAATCCCATATACAACTGACATTTCCGCGAGCCGCCCAGTCGGCGGGTGGTGACTTGAATCCACCATCTGCAGTGGTTCATAAATATTTGAAATCAGGAACTGCTCTAGCGACTGCCCCGACACTTTTTCGATCAGTGCACCAATGGTGTTATAAGCCGCATTGTTGTAGCTATAACTAACGCCTGGTTCTTTGGGAGGAACAATTTCTGCTAGGCGATCCACTTCCGACTGCAAATTCGGTCGTCGCGGGAAATCATCACTCGGCTCCTGCAGCGGGAAAACAAACAACGACTTAAAACGCCAGCCACTGGTATGCGAGAGCATCTGCTTGATCGTAATGTCGCGATGTGCGTCGTTATCAAACGCTGGCAGATACTTGGATACTCGATCGTCAATCGACAACAATCGACGCTGTTGCAGAATCAACACAGCGGTTGCTACAACGGCTTTGGTATTGGACGCCATTCGCAACAGAGTATCCGCCTCCATTTTGGCCTGAGCCGCTTTATCCCGCCATCCCAACGCCTCTGATAAAACGACCTTACCGTCCTGTATCACGTACAGAATAACATTGGGCAGTTTTCCTTGTTCGATGCGACTACGGTAAACATCGACCGCCTCGCTGAACAGTTCGTTGTCCGCGACTTGCTCCGCCGTGCAATGCGGCGAGCATGCCAGAAAAAGCACCGCCACGCAACACGCCAGTTTCGAAATACGTTGTGACTTCCTAATGATCACTAGCTTCCCCTGCGCCGCTGGGAATGTGAATATTCTCGACCATTTTCTGAACTTCTAGCGGTGGTGGTGGACTCACTAGATTTACCAGAAACGCCGTGGCAAAATTAATCAACATACCTAGCGTCCCGATTCCTGCAGGAGCAATACCAAACAAGTATTGTTCCTTGGTGCCGCCCATGAATTGAAAATATATAATGTAACCCAATGTAAATCCGATCCCACAGGCCATGCCTGTAATTGCACCTTCCTTGCTCAACTTCTTCCAAAAGATGCCCATCAGTAGAGTTGGGAAGAACGAGGAGGCAGCCAGTCCGAAAGCGAAGGCTACCGTTTGAGCAATAAAGGTTGATGGAGGGTTAATACCAAAGTACGTAGCGACCAGCAACGACACGAAGGCAGCGATTCTCGCATATCTCACTTCTTCCTTGTCAGTCAGATTCGGATTGACGATGTTTTTCATCAGGTCGTGCGAAATCGATGTTGAGAGAACGAGTAACAAGCCAGCCGCCGTCGATAATGCGGCGGCAATGCAACCGGCCATTAACAGGGCAATCGCCCATTTAGGCAGTCCGCCCATATGAGGATTGGCCATGATCATAATGTCCCCACCGAACCACAGTTCGTTTGGGTTACTGGTGTCGATTTGATTTACTAGTATTCTTTCGCCGTGTGCGCCACGTTTGTCTTCAGTTGGATACTGCGGTTTTTTTGCCGCGGCCGTGGGTACAAATACATCCGACGTTCCCGCTTTAGATTTTCCTTTACCGAAATATTGAATAACCCCGTCATTATTCTTATCCACCCACGCCATCTGCCCGGTTAATTCGAAATCCTTGAACCATTGCGGAGCGGTTTCGTATTTCTTCTGATGTAGATTCTGGATGAGGTTTACTCGGGAAAATGCGCCAATCGTCGGAGCCGTGAGATAAATGACAGCGATAAAAGCGAGCGTCCAGCAGGCGGATTTACGAACAGCCTGTACATCTTTCACTGTGAAAAATCGGACAATCACATGCGGCAGTCCTGCCGTACCGCACATCAGTGCCGCCGTAATGCAAAACATATTGATCGTTGACAGGCTGCCATCGGTATATTTCGAAAAGCCGAGTTTGACATTGAGGTCATTCACCTTCTCTAGGAACGGCGTTCCCGTACCATCTTGAGTAAACTCACCGATGAAGCCTAGTTGTGGAATGAAGTTGTTCGTCATCGCAATGGCGATGAAAATGGCCGGAATCGTATAGGCAAATGCCATGACACAGTACTGGGCAACCTGTGTGTAGGTAATTCCCTTCATGCCCCCCAGTCCGGCGTAGAGGAATACAATTCCTGCACCGATTAGGACTCCTGACGTCATTGAAATGCCGAACAGCTGAGAAAAGACAACTCCAACACCATTCATCTGCCCCATGATGTAGGTCATGCAAATAAAGATTGCGCAGACGACGGCGACACCGCGGGCGACCTTAGAATAAAACCGATCCCCGATGAAATCCGGAACCGTTGCTTTGCCGAATTTGCGCAAATACGGCACCATCAGAATCGTTAGTAAAACAAAACCACCCGTCCAGCCCATCAGGAATCTGGACCCGTCATAACCGCCAATCGCGAGCGTACCGGCCATTGAAATAAACGTCGCCGCGGACATCCAGTCGGCGGCGGTTGCCATGCCGTTCGCTAAAGGTGAAACACCACCGCCGGCAGTGTAGTATTCTTTAGTCGAAGTTGCCCGCGACTTAAAAGCGATCCCGATGTAAATAGCAAACGAGATGCCAATAAAAATAAAATTAAGTGTACTCTGTTCCATCGTCGGTTATACTCTCGCGTTGTTATAGCTGGTCCATCTATTCTGCTGAATCTGCTGAATCGCTGGATTCGTGCTGGGAATCAAGATATCCATATTTAGAATCAAGTCGGTACATCAATACGGCATAGGTAATTAATAGCAAGACAAAGCAAATAATCGAACCTTGTTGCGACATCCAAAACCCGAATTGGGCATTGCCGACTTGTGGCATATTTTGATCCATCCAATCGCGAAACAAAATACTACAACCAAGGCTAACCAAGAACCAAATCGCCAATATAGCGAGTGTTATATACAAACAGGCTTTGCGATGTTTTAGGGCGTTAGTAGACGACATGTAGGGATACGCTCAGTTCGAGGTTTGTCATGAATACTCGTGTATTCGTATAAATCTAAGCTAGTAGAATAAACCGTATTAGTAGTACAAATCAAGTGCGGAAACGAGAACATGTGAACTCGCAATAATTAGTAATATTTTGTATCTTAACACTGAATATTCTGTCATTATTAACGAATCAAGAATTGTTTATCTAATTTCTTACTATCAGGCGAAAGTAATCCATGTCTGCAGGTTCTTTATATTGCCCGAAATGTGCAACTCCTGTCGCACATGGAATCCCAGCATGCCCGTCATGCGGAGTGCCGTTTGTTCAACAAGTGGCAGCCCAGCCTGTCTATCAAGAGCAGCAAGTTTATCAGCAGCAACCGGTTTATCAACAACAACCGTCGGCACATTTATCCGAAGCCAACACCAAGAAGATAGCAGCAGGGCTCTGTGCGATTTTACTGGGCGGCCTAGGAATCCATAAATTCATCTTGGGTTACAACACCGCTGGATGGGTCTATGTTGGCATTTTAATAGGCGGCATTTTATTGACTTGCTTAACTGTAGGAATAATACCCATCGTCGTGTTGACAGGTCCAATTATGGGGATAATTTCCTTAATTGAAGGCATCATGTACCTCACAAAAACAGACGAAGAGTTCTATTACACATACATCGCCAACCGCCGCGAGTGGTTCTGACGCTGTCTTGACTTTCGCCTAATCTGGGCTGATTCTTAACTTACTATCTCACGAATCACCCGCGCGTCATAAACATCGGTCAATTTTTCATCGCGCCCATTTTTCTCGTGTATTAGTTCTTCATGATCAATTCCCATCAAGTGCAAGATCGTGGCATGATAGTCCGACATTTTGGTGCGATTTACGACGGATCGATATCCAAAGTCATCGGTTTCTCCATAGGTTTGACCACCTTTAACGCCACCACCGGCCATCCACACACTAAACCCATAAGGATGATGGTCACGTCCTTCGGACCCCAGCGGTACTTTACCGCCGCGCAACTCAGCGCCAGGAGTTCGCCCAAATTCACCGCCCCAAAGTACCAAGGTTGAATCCAGCAACCCTCGCTGCTCCAAGTCTTGCAACAACGCGCCAATCGGTCCATCGGTACGTTGGCAACAGGAACTCGTGTTTTTCACATTGTCAGAGTGCGTATCCCACGGTTGACCACTCATCAGGATTTGCACAAACCGAACACCACGTTCCACCAAACGCCGCGCCATAAGGCAGCGTTTTCCATAAGACAAAGTAACTTTGTCCTCCAATCCATAGGCCTTTTGAGTAACTGCTGTTTCCTGCGAGATATCCATAGCATCGGTAGCGGCTAATTGCATGCGTGCGGCCAATTCCAAGTTGGAAATACGAGCATCCAATTCCAGCTCATGCGGATGATTTGCTTTGTGACGGGCATTAATGGATCGCAATAAGTCCATTTTACCGTGGCGTACTTCTTCGGATTGTATGCGTTTTGGCTGCAAGTTCAGAACCGGCGTTCCCTCGCTGCGAAACGGCGTGCCTTGATACACCGGTGGCAACCAACCGTTGGACCAATTCCGCACACCATCCACCGACTGGCCAGTCGGATCTGGCAATACAATATAAGCCGGCAGGTTTTGGTTAACGGTACCCAAACCATAAGCAGACCACGCGCCAAGCGTCGGCCGCCCCGGAGTAATTAATCCGGTTTGAGCCATCCAAATTGCCTGTTCGTGATTTCGATGTTCTGTAAACATAGACCTAATCACCGCAATTTTGTCGGCGTGCTTAGCAATGTTGGGCAGGCGATCAGAAAACTCTATACCACTCTCGCCAGACTTGTGAAACTTAAACGGTGTTCCTAATAAATATTTCGTGCGATTCTCATCGTCGACCACACTGTCTGGCGGCGTTTTACTATGGTATTGGTTCAACATTGGTTTAGGGTCCAACAAGTCAACCTGACTTGGCCCACCGTGCATAAATAACTGAATAACCGATGTCGCACGAGGCTTAACTCCGGGGGAACGTTGGGATAAGCCGTGAACTCCTTTCGCAGCAACGGCATCCTCCCGCAACAGCGTAGACAAAGCTAGACCACCGAATCCCGCGCCCAGTTTCTTCAAGACCTCACGACGGGATGGAATGGATTGATATTGATTTGCAGTTTGATTCATTTCATTCTCATATTCTTTAATAGCCGACACTTAAAGTGGTCAATCAATATACGCAAATTCATTGCTCGACAACAACACGTGGCAAAGATCCACTAATGCTAAACGACTTGCTTCTTTCAGTTTCTCTTCAGTTGGAGTTTTCTGTTCATCGTGCCCAGCCCTCAAGTAGATGTCCGATTGACGCAGGATAAATTCTGCCAATCCTTGTAGCTGATCAGCATCTGCTCGACGACCCGTCACGGCCATGAATGCATACCCGATCGGATCTTGGGGCGATTCTAGCAGAACACGATCCGCAAACGCCTCGGCGGCATTAACGACCAGGTCGCTATTAAGTAGTGACAGGGCTTGCAGCGGTACGGTTGACTGATTACGACGAGTACAGTTTGTTTCGATATCCGGTTGGTCAAAAAGTTGCAAAATCGAAACTGGTGCCGAACGTTTATTGCGTAAATAAATTGACCGTTTTTGTGGTAACTTGCCATCGTTGACCACCACTTCACCATCAGACCGGCGGACAATGGCCGTCGGTGCACCATACATATCACTTCGTAAGGCACCGGCAACATGCAGGATACAGTCACGCAGTGGTTCAGCTTCCATTCGCCTTAGATTTTGACGCCACAACAAACGATTATTGGGGTCAACTGTTTTAGCCTTTTCCGCGTGGTTCGCCGTGACTGCAGAAGATTGTTGATAGGCTTGGGACGACAGAATCAAACGATGTAAATACTTCAAACTCCATTGATTCGATTCCAACTCGACCGCTAACCAATCCAACAATTGTTGATGTTGCGGTTCTTCGCCAGCCCAGCCGAAATCCTCAACCGTGGAAACTAAACCTTCACCAAAATGGTGCAACCACAGTCGGTTTGCCATTACGCGAGACGTTAACGGGTGGCGGCTTTGAGTCAACCAATTAGCAAATGCTGTCCGTCGCATCGACGTCGACGCTTTACCATCAACCGCTTCCCAGACAAACGGTTCATCCGCTTGAATCATCTCTGGAACCCCGGGGCGCACAACGGCGCCTGGAGTTTGCGCGTCGCCGCGACGGAGCAAAGGGGTATACGGTTCACCGGCAACATCATAGGCGGCATAGACATAATCAAAGTGTTGCCGCCGCTGCTCCACTGCCGTTAGTTTTTTGGGTTGAACACCGACCGCTTGCTTATATACGGGATAATCCGCCAGTAACGCTGCTTCAAGCTCTTTCGCATCGGGACGTACCAGCTTGCCAAATTTTTGAACTAAGTATTTTTGAATAACCGTTTGTTTTTCCACAGCCGCTCCGACAGCCGCAGATACATCGGCACGTAGAACTTCGGGCAATGTACTCAAGCGTTGCAAAAACAACGCTTCAACCTTCATGGCCCGCAGGGTCGCTAATTCATTTTTCACAGCAGCCAATTCTGCGTCGACCTGCTTATTATGAACCGCCGCTGCGTCGACTTGCTTCTTGGAAGCCACAGGGCGTTTACGGTCACGAAATGGAATCCAAGCGTCCGGATTGTAGACGCTCATAAAGACCGCCTGCAACTGATAGTAGTTCTTTTGGGTCAATGGATCGAACTTATGATCGTGGCACTTGGCACATTTCACTGTAATCCCCATCAAACCGCTAGTCAAAATTTGCAATTGACTATCGATCGTGGGGTAGTAATAAAGCCCGTTCACATTCTTGATCGTTTTGAAGTCAGGACGACTCGCATCGGGAGCAGTGCGCAGAAACCCAGTCGCGGATAATGCTTCCACGACATTCTGAGGCAATGCATCGCTATTTTTATAATGGTCCCAGTAATTGTGGACCTCATCGCCGGCAAGCTGCTCTCGCACAAACTGATCATAGGGGAGATCACGATTTAAGGCGCGAATAACATAGTCTCGAAATCGCCAAATCAACTGGCGGTCTTGATCGGCAGATAGCACTCCGGCAGAATCAGAATAGCCGGCCACATCAAGCCAGTGCCGACCCCATCGTTCACCGTAACGGGGATCCGCAAGTACTTCGTCAAGCAAGCGTTGAAAAGCAATCGGGGTATCGTCTGCATCAAACCGTTCAATCGCTTGCGGGGAGGGTAGTATCCCCAGCATGTCTAGATAGACTCGGCGTATAAGAGTCGACTTCGTTGCGGGCGGGGAAAACGACAACCCGTTCGCGGACAATTGTTCCCGCAAAAACGCATCAATAGGATTGGTACTAGCTTCCGCTGAGTTTACGCTGACGACGGGCACAGGAGGTCTTTGCGGAGGCGTAAAAGACCAATATGTATATTCAACTTGATTGTAAGAAGTTGTTTGTGCGACGTTCTTGTCATCGGTGCTAGCGGTAGCCGCAGCTAGCTTCAAATCGTCCCGCGCATTTTCGTTTATCCAAACACGGATTTTGCCTTGTTCTGCGGCGGTCAACGGTTCCCCTTTAGGGGGCATCTTCCCGGATGAGGCGACTTCGTAAAGCAAGCTTGTTTCCGCCGCGTCTAAGCGAATAGCTGGTCCAGATTCACCACCTTGTAAGATGGCAGTCACCGACCGCAAATCTAAGCCAGCTTTTGGTGCCCCGCCACCATGACAACCAATACAGCGAGCCTTCAGGATTGGCAATATGTCTTTATCGAAAACAGCCATTTCCATGGGCTTGGACGATTGCGCATCTGTTGCCTCTTCCCCTAACGCGGGTAAGACAAACAACAAGCAGAGACTAATTTGCAGGAAATTTCGCATCATACAAAGCATCTTATTCCAAAATCGTTGGGAGACTCGCAATCACTTTCTTAATTGCCGCTGCGTTCAATTCACCCGCGGCGAAGGCGTGATTCGCTTGGACCTGTAAACCGGTCCACATCAAAACCGTAACTTCGGCATCAGCCGAAATTTTATAATCTGGCGGGCCTTTGGCATCCTCAAACACTGTCAATGGAAGAGTACGCAGTCGGTTCTTTTGCGCAAGTTCGCTCAACGCGCCCTCATATTTTTTCGGTTTATCACTCAACACAACTACAAACGCTCGCAATTGCTTGTTCGAATTTTCAAATAGTTGTGCTTGAAGTTCTTTGGCCAAACTGACCATGTTATCGTCGAGCGAGCGAGTGAAAACTGCTACAACCGGACGACCACCGTAAACTCAGCGATAGCACAGGGTCTTACCACGAGATAGCGCCGAGGAGCAATCCTTTACGTCAAATGCATCGGCGTAATCGCCAATTTGCAAGCCGGATTTAACCTCAGCGTGCAATAACGTGGCAAACGCAAGCAAGCCACAGCAAGACAGTAGAACAACAGTTTTTCGTTTCAAGTTCATAGAAATTCACTTCCGTTCTTATCACATAGTATTAAACGCGTGGCATCGATTGATTATAATCAAATTGTACTTGCCTGATTAGATTATTATCGAGAAACGACAAAACCTCATGGAAAACCCGACCATTCTCACTAAATTGGCTTGCATGCTGCTGATAACAATCTGTAGCGGTTGCGAGAATACTGATAAAAAGGCACCGACTCCAGTCGGCGCTGACGAACCTCAAGTAGCGGAGCAACCAGTTGCGACTCCGCTAACAACAATGGGCACTTGGAAGGATATAGAAACTCTTATTGAAGCAGACCACGGAAAGGTCGTTGTCGTGGATATTTGGAGCACTTATTGTGCGCCGTGCATGAAAGAGTTTCCTCGATTGCTAGCTCTACAAGAACTTCACGGTGATAAATTACGATGCGTATCATTCAATATCAATTACGCTGGGCTACCAAATCAAACTGTTGAAACGGATCTGCCATTCATCCATAAATTCTTAGCCAAACAACCATTCCAGCTAACCAATATTGTTTCGACCGAGACCGACGAGCAGGTCTATGCGCAACTTAAAATATATTCGATCCCAGCAATCCTAGTCTTCGACAAAACGGGCAAACGCGTGGCGACTGTTATGGAAGAATCAGCCTATGAAAACACGGTAAGCCCGTTGGTCGCTCAGTTACTCGGTGAGCAACCGTAGGAATATCCCGCGTTGTACAACCGCTACACTAACTCATCAATTTTGCCGTATTTCGTATGATCCACGAGATATCGCGGCCGACCTGAAAGATCGTTGACGGTGGCTGTTTCGGTGTCGATTCCTAAATTATGGTAAAGCGTTGCAAACACTTCTTGAATATGCACTGGGCGTTCTGAGGGTTCTTCGGCATATTTATTTGTTGCACCAATTACCCGCCCAGGTTGCACACCGCCTCCAAACATCAGAGCAAAACTAGCGCGCGGCCAATGATCGCGGCCTCCCTTGGCATTGATACGCGGCGTTCGCCCAAACTCACCCCACACCACGACTGACACGTCTCGATCTAATCCTCGTTGGTAGATATCATCGATCAGAGCGGAGACGCCTTGATCAAAGAACGGCAAGTGATCGCGAGCATTTTCAAAATTTGTACCGTGCGGTTGCCCGTGCCAATCCCAACGTCCATAAGCCACCGTGACCGTCCGGACGCCAGCCTCAACTAACCGGCGAGCTTTGATGAAATAGTCATTATGCAAGCAAGCTCCATCTCCATAACCTGCGTACTCGTAGGAACCACCACCATAGCGTTCAACGAGCTTGGGATCTTCTTTGGTAATATCCAACGCGTCGGACAATTTACTGGAGGTCAGGATACCTAAGGCTTGTTCGGTGAAAGCGTCTACACCTTCAAGCTCCACGATTTTATCAACCTGTCGTTTCATGCGGTCAAGACCCGCGAGCAGGGCAGTCCGGCTTTGGAATTGCGACACATCGATGCCGTGCAAATCCAAGTTTGCGGCGCCGTCAGCGTTGGGGGTAAAAGGGGAATGTGACTTGCCCAAGAAACCAGCATCGCCCGGATTGGACCATCCGGATACTTTCATTTTTGGATTCAGACTGATAAACGGTGGGATACCCCGTTTCGCTGTACCACGTATTTTTGAAATAACGCTACCCAGTGATGGCCAGCCACCGACTGGTTGGTTTTCGTTTAGTCGCCCCGTTAAGCACTGAAACGCATCATGCCGATCCTTTGCGCCATAGATCGAACGAATCAGTGAGTAGCGATCCATGCGACTGGCAAGTTGGGGCAAATGCTCACAAATCTGCACGCCCGGTAGATTTGTCGATATCGGTGAGAACTCGCCGCGTATCTCACTAGGCGCATCTGGTTTCAAATCAAACATATCTTGGTGCGGCGGGCCACCTGCTAGGAAAATCATGATGCAGGCTTTGTGTCCTAAGCGGTGACGATTTTCACCCTGAGCTCGCAACAACTCCGGTAGTGTCAGTCCACCCATTGCCATACCACCGGCGCGCAAGAAGCTGCGTCGATTTAGGCCGTCGCAAAATTGAGGGGGTAAGCGAGACAAAACAGGGACCGTTTCAAAAAGATTCAAAAA
>CAWVZW010000028.1:0-39147 GCA_963934735.1 uncultured Planctomycetaceae bacterium | reverse complement strand
TCAACAGCAGACGGTTCTCAACTCTTCGAAATCAAAAAACACACCGAATGGATTACTCGTATGGAGTTTTCACCCGACGGAGTACTTCTAGCAACAGGCGACCGCAACGGCGGACTACACGTCTGGGAAGCGTTTACCGGTCGAGAGTATCTAACACTCAAAGGTCATTCCAAACGTATTACAGGTATCTCATGGCGGGCCGACTCGAATATCCTAGCTTCTAGTAGTGAAGACGGTAGCGTTCGACTCTGGGAAATGGAAAATGGCGGCCAAGTGAAAACATGGGGTGCTCATGGTGGTGGCGTTTCAAGCCTTGAATTCGCTCGAGACGGACGCCTAGTGACTTGCGGACGCGATCGTATAACAAAGGTCTGGGACCAAGCCGGAGCTCAGCAGCGGGCGTTTCCCGCGTTCTCTGACATTGCTATGGAATGCTCCTTCTGCGATGAAACCAATCGAGTTATCGCTGGTGATTGGACTGGAAAAATCAACGTCTGGAAAGCAGATGACGGTGTACTTATTGGTGAACTTGCTTCGAACCCCCAACCTCTGGAAACTCGACTCGTAACTTCTACCACTGCACTTGCCACAGCTCAAACAAACCATAAACCGTTAGCGGACAATGCCGTAAAAACCAAAGCCAACATGGATCTAATCAAAAAGAACTTGGCGGCGACCATGGTAAAGATGGAAACTGCTAAGAAGACCCTAGCAACCGCTGAAGAACAAATTACAACCTACGATAAATCATCGAAAACGTTAGATGCCCAGCACAAGGTCCTAACGGCGCTCGCGGCAAAAACTGCACCAGTTATTCCAGGCCTTACCGAATCGGTTGCGAAAGCCAAGGCTGCCGCTGCAACGAATACCGATGATAAAGAACTCGCGGCACTCACGGCCCAACTACAAGCTGCCTTGACTAAGCGAGTCACCGACCTAAAAACCACGCAAACAACGGCTACTACAACCAAAACCGAACTCACTAAAGCTCAGGAGCAACTCGCTGCTGCCCAAAAACTTAAAGTCGATTCGACGACGAATATGGTGAACGCTAAAAAGGACATGGATACCATCGCTGCGACCGTTAAGCCCGCAGAAGAAACAACTGCCGCCGCCGCAAAATTGGCCACGGAAGCACAAGCAATCGTCGTAGCGAGCCAACAGCAGGTTGACCATTGGAAAAGCGAACTCGCTTTCTCCAAACAACTTGGGACTCTGCACACAAATCTAGATGCCGCTTATGAAACGTTGGCCACCCAACATCAGACTCATGCCGAACTTGGTACAAAAACCAATGAAGCACAAGCGACATACAATGCCGCCAATGCAATCGTCACAACAGCTGACACGACGGTTACAAACACGACGAAACGTGTCGCCGATACGACAGCAACTCAAGCGACTGCGTTGACAACTCAACAAACTACTGAAAAATCTCATACCGATGCCGTCACCAATTCAACCAACCTGAAAACCGCTGTCGCGGCTTTGGGAATTGCGGTAACCAAGGCAAACGAAGCAGTCACAAGTACCGGCGGTGATAAGGAATTGAAAGCTGCTGCCGACGTATTGAAAACGCTTACTGACAAGAAAATTGCTGAAGTACCCGTTGGCGAGAAACTAATTGTAACTCGCAAGACTGAACTAACAGCAGCACAACAAACCTACGTTGTGGCTCAGAAAGCTGTCGTCGATGCACAAACTGCCCTCGCCGCTGCGAAAAAGGTTCAAGCAGATGCGATTGCTGCGAGAAAGCCTACCGAGGACGCCTTAGCGCAAGCAAAAGTCGCACTTGCCGCTGCTGCTAAAATAGTTGCCGATACCACCAATGGCGTCGACCAAATCCACCAACAAGTTGTAGTCCTACAAACAGTTAAGTAAGCTTGTTGATAACACGTTCTATATCATTTAGATCACTCGTGTTTTTTGAGTGCTAATTCGTGGTCCCTTGTAGCGTCAGAATCAAATTCCGACTACTCGCGCGGTCACGGTGCTCGGCTAAATATATGCCCTGCCAAGTGCCCAGTAGCAATCGTCCGTTGTGAATTGGCACCGACACACTGGCTCCAAGCAGAGATGCTTTAACGTGGGCCGGCATATCATCAGGCCCCTCCATAGTATGAATATACGGAAAATTCTCTGGGGCGATCGCGTTGATCGAAGATTCTAAATCAACTTGAACATCCGGGTCAGCATTTTCGTTGATCGTCAACGATGCCGATGTGTGCTGTATGAACACGTGCAACAAACCAATATTGATTTGACCTAATTCCTCGGTCTCTTGCTCAATCAAACTTGTGATCAGATGAAATCCACGAGCTTGAGCGGGTATCATCATCTTTCTTTGCACCCAAATCATTACCATTTCCTATTCAATTCTAAGGCCCGATCGGTCGTTGTTATCCGCTAAATCATAACGAATTCAAGACTATTCCCCTCGTAATTCACCCAAAACCACCCAATTATCGATTGTTTTTACGTTATCCATTAAAAAAACTGCTTTTTTTGTTGACTTACGATTCGTAAAGCTAATAATAGGACACTCCGAGAGAATAGTAGATTTTGGGTGAGCGGTTTGGTACGTGGTATCCTCTTCCACTCTTAGTGCCAAATCCGAAAAAATAGATAAGAAGATTTAATACTCCCCACTATGTTTGTCAGCATTGAAGCTGGCTTTATTCTCCAACAACTCGACAGCTATCAAACGCACTGTTTTCCATTTATTTGAACGAATCGTTGTTATTCTACGTAATATTAACGTTCGCCAAGTCAAATAGAAGCTACCCTTTGATTGTTGTCTTTTATCACTTTTTTTGAAATAAGGTATTAAGCAGATGTCAGAAGTACGAAATGTATTTGAGGCAATCCTCAAGTACGGACATGATGAAGATTTCGCTCCTATTGAAGGCGACGAATTCGAAGCAACCAACGCACCAGCTGGATCCGATGAAAAAATCGCGATCTTGCGCCGACGTGTAGAGCAGGGTACACCCCTGTGGCACCTTAATGATCGCCATGATTATAGCGGTCTAACGGGAGCCATTCGCCCACGCGAATAATTGCTGACATATTTGTCATCACAAACAACAAAACCCCTGTTCACAAAACGTGAACAGGGGTTTTTTATTGACCTTACTTAACAGCATTACAACTCCGGCACCATATATCCGCCACATAATTGAATTTGAGCTAAGTCATCAACCCAAGCATCTACCAATGTCTTAATATTTGCATTGGCATTGAGTTGGGTCACAGCATCAAGTGTACGATCGATGCACGCAATAATCGTTTCTTCGTCACCTCTCCAATTCTGCAACATCGTTGTCACAGTCGATTGAGCGATCTCGTCTGCTGAGTATTCCACTCCCGTTCGTTGTAACAGCATCAGATGGAACACTCTCAGAATGACGTCAGCGACTTGTTGAAAACATTGACGTTGCGCCGGACTATCTTTAGGGGCACTCACGTAAGACTCAACCACCGCAGCTAGCCGCTGGGGTTGTTGAGCAAAAACCGGTAGCAAATCACACACCTCTTGCCGCAACTCCACCAATTTACCATCCACAGTAGCTAAGGCAACTTCAACACTTCCGCCCGCGAGACTTGCCAACACCCTTGCTTGGTCCTCGGTCTCGACCGCGCCACTATCGAGTAACACTTGCTTAACTTGGTCATCTGCGAGTGTTTGAAATAGAATGGTTTGGCAGCGGGAGTGAATGGTTGTCAGGATTTTTTGCGGATTACTGGCAATCAGAATCAATACGGAACCTGGCGGTGGTTCTTCTAGAGTCTTCAATAATGCATTAGCAGCTTCGTCTTGCATACAATCAGCATCGTCGATGATGGCAATTTGCCGGTTTGCTTGTGCCGGTTTCAAATTCAGCTGATAGCACAGCCCGTGATAATAAGTCGAAAGATCGCCCGATTGAATATCAAAACCCCCTGCAATCGCTGGTGTATCTACTTCTGAAGGATGTTCTGTTTGCGGTTCGATGATTTGACTACTTTCGGAAGCGGTGGCTTTCTTCCCGCCGACCAACTGTGCCTTAATAATCGACCGTTTTCCATGAGCACGATCCACGCCAATTAAATGCAAATCTGGATGCGTATCAGCAAGAACTTGTCGGCACGTTGGGCAGTCACCACAAGGTTGCAACTGAGCAGAATCGTTCTGTTGGCAGAAAAGCGCTTGGGCAAACTTTAAAGCAAACTTACGCTTGCCAATGCCGGTAGGCCCTAAGAACAAAAAACTTGAGCCCAACCTACCCTGTTTAAGGTTGCAGCGAAAGAAATCAGCTTGTTTGTCGTGTCCGACAATTCCTTGCCAACTCATCTAAATCAAATACTCCGTGATGGTAAGTTCAATCGTTCTGCGGCAATCTGTTGGATTTCCGCTTGAATTTCGTTGATCGTTCGATTCGCATCAATCACCTGAATCGCGTCTGGGAAGCGTGCGGCTTCCTTCAGAAACCCCTGTCGTACATGTTCCATATATTCTAATCCCTGTGACTCGATGCGGTCTAACTCGCGATTCATTCTTTGGCGAGCCGCTGTCACATCCATATCGAGTACAAACGTTAGTGCTGGCTGTATTCCTTGTGTTGCCACTGTGCCAACTTGCCGTACCAACTCGGGGTCTAATCCACCTGCATGACCTTGATATACAATGTTTGCTAATAAATACCGATCGCACACCACTAACTTTTCCTCAGCCAATGCCGGTTTAATGACCTCCTCGACCAACTGAGTACGCGCGGTCATATACAAAAACATTTCGCTGCGACGGTCGATCGCCATGTCGTGTTTTTGCAACAAAATATCGCGCAATGCATCACCCAAGGCAGTGCTTCCCGGATCTCGGCAAAAGACGTGTTCACACCCGAGGCTGCTCAGCCATTGTGTAAACATTTCGATCTGAGTAGATTTCCCTACCCCATCAGTGCCATCAAAACTAACAAACATATATTAGTTGATCCCTTGTAGCATGCGTGCATAAACCAACACTGTTTTAACACATCTGGGGCGCCATGAGAACTATCTACGATCATTCACGCTACAGCTTAGAAACGAACAACATGCAGCACTTGCTTAAATATCAGAATCCACGGTCGGTTTTGCCGGCGTTGGTACTGCGGGGCTAAATTCTAATTCCGACGATGGTGTGGGCTTTTCAGACTTTGCCTCATCTGCGCTTCCACCATCAGCCTCGGGTTCCACTGCGTCCGGTAGATCTTGCGTCGCAAGTGTTTCCAATGTTCCGTGGCTTATCACACCAGGACGAGTAAATCCATAATCCAAATATCGGCTCGCATCACGTTGGCGGGCACGATCCATCGCATCCGCATATGCTTTGCCAGGCCACGCACCTTCGGACAAGTGAATATCGTTATACTCCAGCAATGTTCCTTTGCGAAAATGAACGTCAGCGATCGCTTTGGTGTAGGCGCCCAATACTCGGTAATAATCTGTCTGAGCTTGAGCGTGTCGCCGTTGTGCTTGCAGAACTTGATCAAGCGTTGTCTTACCACCCTTGTAAAGGGCGACAGCTGAATCAACTTCTTTCTGTGAGATCGCCCAACGATTATAATGTAATTGAGCTTGGCGATGATTGTAGTCCAAGTTCTTCATAGCCGTAGCTAACAAGTGTGATGTATTGAGTTCCATATCATCTAGGCGAACCATATCACGTTTCAGATTAAGTTGAGCATTGCGAACAGCGGCGAGTTCTTGTCGCGCACCAAGTCGAGGTGGCCGAATATCAATTCCAACACGTAATTCTTGGTGATTGCCATCGGTTAATCCCTCCCATGCCGTTGACCCTGGAGCAACAAATTGTAAACCATTCGGTTCCGCGCTAATAAGGTCGTCGCCGTAACCCAACCAACGATATAAGGCAACTAGGTTAACCTGTGGAAGGGTGTTGTGTCTGGCAAGCTTTAACTCCAATTGACGGCGTTTAATGGCCCATTTTTGCTGTCGCAATTCCACACTTCGCAATAACGCTTCTTCATGTGATTCCTGCCAATCAAACACAACCTTGGCTTGAATTGGCTCTTGGGACGGGCGAATGACGCGTCCGTCGGATGCCGTAAGTCCCATCAACCAACGTAAACTTTGCTCTGCACGCATCAAATCGTTCCAAGCTGTTTCCACTTGAGCCTGGAAGAAAAAGTACTGTTCCTGAGCCTGTGCTTCAGCTTGTGCTGTTTCAATACCACCCACGAATTTCTCATAGGCTATTTTCCATGTGACCTGTGCACTATCGCGAGCAATGCGACTAGCTTCTAGGTTGCGGTAAGCTGTATACAAATCCCAATAGGTGTTCTCGACGTCCATCACCATATTGCGAACACTTGTTTCGAATATGGTAAGGCTCACATCAGTGTTGATTCTGGAAATCATAACTGGAATGCGATTAACCATCGTTCCATTACCCCGCAATAACGGTTGCGTGATTTCGCCTTCAATTGCGGTAAACCAATCTGAGGGCAATGCCCGTCCAAACCCTCGATTGTTCGCATCGTAGATCGTTTGGTTTCTAAGCGTAAACTGAGTGCCTGTGGCGGCCCGCTTGGTCAAAGCAACATCGATGGTTCCTAAGTCTTGCTTGAAATCAAACGGTGAAAATCCGAAATCGCTTGTATTCACATTCTGAGGTCGGTCCGTTTTCTGCCAAAACATGCTCGTTGTGAATTGAGCGTCAAATGCGGAAAGAGCCGCTTGTACGCCGCTTTGCGGATCCGTCTCAAAAATCGCTGGATCGTATACTGTCGCGGCTCCAGCTGTCCGGCCTGACAAACCATCGGCAAAACCAAATGGGGTCACTGAACCTAGGTTGCGAATAACTTTGCTGTTCTTGAGTGCGGTTTGTACCACTTCCTGGAGCGATAACTCCCACGGTTTATCAAAATCTGGTTTGCTCAGAGTAATCGGCGCACGCGTCTGAGCGACTTCTGTAATTGGTTGATGAGCAAGATCGGGGTATTCGATTTCCAACTCACTACCAACGTAGTGTGCCAATTCCCCACGTTCACGTAAATAAGACGTTTGTGATGCAGTGCACCCAGTCAGAATACTAATTCCTAATAGCAGCAATAAAGTTGATCTAGATTGACGTTTGACGATCAGGGGCACAGTTTTACCTTGCAATAACAGCACAATTAAGCGGATCGATTATTTTTTACTCGATATACCAAATCAGTCGGTATATGCCCCCCGACATAGCCACCTACCTTAAAAACAGATACGAAATGTGTAATTCGTAACGGCTTTGCGTTAAATGGTAAAGCAGAAATCGTCCGTGAAATTGAGAAACTTGTACCAAAACCCCGATAGAACTTAGTTTTTGGGGATTTGATTGCGCGGGTTTTTAGAGATACATCCCGAGGAAACCATCTGCTTCATCCGATTGGGCAGCGATTTTTTCAATGCGGTCACGCGTTTCTTGCAAATCACCAGCAGCGATATAGCGATCAAACTCGATTTTCACCGCTTCTTGCACACATTTCTCAAACCAATGCACGATAGGCTGCGTTAACCAATCACAAACATCACCCTCTAATTGCACTTCCAAATCAACTTGCTGCGTTTGATCATCACTTTGGTTTGTGAGTACTGTTCCCTCGAATGAGAATTGTAGCATTCCAAGCTGAGCGTCATTGGTTAAGTGGTAAACGGCCTGCGCATCGTACAAATAATAAGTATTAAATGCACCATGCCGCTCGATAGCCGATTTCACCTGCTCACAGCGGCGCTGATACTGGGGTGAGGCGTCCAAGGGAACATCCACACGTCCGACGCTACGTAGCGGGAGACAATCGAACGATATTTCAACCCATCTGTCTATCACACCCGCACCTGTATATCAAAAGAAAGAGTACCTTGTGACCGTTAAGATACCACTAGTGATGCCTGTTTGCCACATAAGACTAACACAAAACATACTCAGCAAACTCCGAGCCCTTACTCGCTCGATTTACCAAGATCATAAGACAGCATCAACCAGCCATTATTTGCGATGAGTTGCTGTAATATCAGATTTCCAGCATTTTCCCAGTCCCCGGGCAGTTTGATTCCACCTTGGCCAACAATGTCATCTTTAAACAGAGCATTGAATTTCTTACTCATCACGGTTTTCGTAGCAACTTGCAGGACGGTTAATGTCTTGCGGGCCAAAAAGTCAACGGCCACATCACCTTCACGTTGTAAATGCATGCCCGTTGCAGTTTTTTCTACATTATATGTCGCTGCAATTCGAATGGGTTCCGTAATCAGTTGTTTGCCATCACGAAACTGCTGTCCTTGAATAGCAATTACAATTTGGTTATTGCGAAATCCAACGCTAATCGGTTGTGTATTTGAGAACGTGATTGCCCAACTCTTTTTGCCTGGTCCGGTTTTCAATTCATCCGGAACTTCTGCTCCAAATCGAGTCATATGTTCAACCAATTTTTCATCGGTCAACTCGACACCGCCAAGTACAACTTCGGTGAAGTTGCGCACCAACGACTCGTGTAGCCGTAACGACACATCTGTTTTCTTGTTCAGCGCTGGCGGCTCAGAGGGCGCAGCAAGCTGATAACGACCAGTCTGTAACAGTTGCAAATTGGCAGACTCTTTAGTCGACGATGTGTTGAATTGCTGGGGAAATCCGCCTCGCCGTAACAACGGGTCGCGGATTTCGGTTTTGTATCGGTCGATTATATCACTCAGTAGTTCTAATACATTCGCATCCATATCCTTCGATACTAAACCCGCAGACAACTCAGAAGCTGCTGCTTCATTTTTCGACCGGTCGTTAATAAACTTAGTTTTGGCAATGGACTCATAAGTCGAGGAAGGAGCATCAATAGTACCTAATTCAAGCTTGGTTGTTGCTATTGCTGTTGCCGGAGAATCCGTGAATCCATTCTTGCCAAACGATATTCTTTTTTCTGCATGAACTGTCGTTGTCCCAGTCGTATTTACAGTCACACCTGATTTTTTTGCTACATTCTTGCTCAAAATCGTTCCGTCCATCATCACATCAATTGTCGCCCGCTGACTGTTCTCAGCTAACTCAAATGAGACTTGCCCCTTCAGCCTTGCAACGCCCTTGACCGGCACTCCCTTGATGACCTGTTCAACGTCTTCTGTCTGATCCACAATTCTTTTTTCGCCGGAAGATATTAGATATTGAGAAACATGCGCGAAAATATTGGGTTGGTAAAAATGGTAACGAACTGCATTACGCAGATCTGCTGCTTGTTCCGCTCGTTCGAGCCAACCAATGACTCGCCCAATTTTCCAGGCATTCTCGTTGCTGGGCGTTTCCAAATAGCTTGTCAAGCTCTCACCTAGACGAGTAACTTGGACGTCAAACATCTGCTCGCTCTTGGTGTTCTTGGTAAAGTAAATTGCATTCATATATGCTCGCAATGTCGTGCGTAGCTGAATGAACTCCGGCTGTTCAAGTCCTGCAACATCCGGACCATAGAATCCCTTTAACGACCGATCCAAGGTTCCCAAACTAGGATCCGTCTTGCCCAGTTCTGCCAGTAAACCGTCCCAATGGATTTGGGAATTCCAATCAAAATCTCCACCCTTGGTTTTCAAATAGGCAGTTAGCTTTTCAACTGCTGCATCAAGTGTCTGCCGATAAGAGGTGACCTGTTGCGATGTTAACGCGACGTATTTAGGTGGATTTGATTTTAGCTGCGCCAGTATTTGCGGCAAATTCAAAGACGGCAGCGACTGATCCCAACTCTCCAACCCTTGCAGTGTTTGCTCTGCCAATAACCGATACTTTTTAGGCAGTTCTGGTACGGCACTAATATAATGATCGCGAATGGCAACGATTTCTGCTTTCCGAGCGGACTTACCTCTACGTAAAACAGCGTTGAGCTGATCGTAATTTAACGCAGTCCTCAATACATCTTTAAAACGGTCTTTTTTTTGCTTATCGATTAACTGACGTGAAGTTGATTCTGTTTTCTTGATGGCATCAGTAAGATCATCCCCTGTCGCAATTTGTGGTCCGGCAAGCCCCACCAATAACAGAAACAAACCGTACGCTATTTTCTCAGATACTCTACGCGTCATTCTTATACTCCCAAAATCATCTTGCATGTTCAGGTGAAAAATCGATCATCTCTTGTTCATTTCATCCTCACACATTGAAATTTCAACATATAAGCACTCGTTGGTATTGAATCTTTTGACTTCAAAAATTCAATATCAAACCGCACAGTATTCTTTCCCAGATTACCGATTCCCGCAAGTTCAACTTAGGCAACAAATCCCCTGAACTAACTGTTTTCCGTGTTTTATTCCATAATTAGCCAAATTCAACTAAAACTCGTCTTACCTCCAGATACACTTTTCAAGAATAATACGATTGCTGTTTTTCTTTACTTATTCCTCGCCTCCACCACCATATCAAAATGTGCCCGGTAACATCATTCAACACTAAAAAAATACCGTTGCGGTTACAGTCGATTAACATCTGCTGTTGGGCCATAGTGGCTTGTCTTGCTACGTTTTCTGGATGTTCACAGTGGCGTTTGCCAAAAATTGATCCCAGCGGTGGTCGATTATTCCAGCCGGAACAATCGACCACGATTACACATCCCTTCCGCGATACCGAACAAGTAGGAAGCTTTCCCAATCCATTCCCGCGGCCCGCTTTTCAAAAACCTGCGCCACCTACGTCATTGGCAGATTCTGAAGATAGATTCAATTCAGAGCAGGCAGCAGCAAACCAAACAACTCGCCCAGGCAGCCTGTGGATATCGTCAAAGGTAATAGCCGCACCCGTGGGCAGCGCCGTTGTCCTGAAAGCAGGTCTACGAGGTCGAGAAGGCAAGCTACGGGTCGGCCGGAAGTTGGAATGGACGATTGCGCCGAAACCCGAGGGAAGTCAGGCAAAATTTGAAGCTGCCGGCGGTGGCAATCCCAATGGCTTTCACTGGTTATTCCCTAAATACGGTAATCAAGTGACAGACACCTACGCCCACACTATTTCATCGGAACGCGCAGAACTTGTCCACAACGACACCACAACCCTCATGGACGATGTCACGGTAGCACGTGGGGAAAGTTGGATCACGATAAGTGCTGAACAAGTCGGTACCACAAAAATCCTAGTTGGAGCTTCAACCGAAACGGAATGGGATAAACAATATCAAGACATCCACGTACATTGGATCGATGTCCAATGGAGTTTCCCGACATCGGTTTCAGTTCCCGCAGATTCACAGCCACTACTGACAACATCTGTGATACGAAAATCTGACAATACACCACTTACAGACTACATCGTACGCTATCGCATCATCGGTAACCGCCAAGCCACATTATCCACGGCCCAAAACAATGAACCGCTAGATTCCATCGACGTCCATTGTGATAACCTTGGCCATGCTGCTGTTCGCGTCACGTCGAACCAAACTCAAGCGAGTAGCGCACAAGTGCTCATGGAAATCATCCAGCCAGCAAATGCTGCACAACAAACCCCAGATATGGTAATCGGCGCATCCTCTGCGCACGTTACGTGGAACGCTGCAGCTTTGAAAATTTCAGCCACGGGACCAACGACTACGGAGATTGGTAAACGGACCCGGTTACAAGTTTCCGTCACGAACCTCGGGAATCAAGTCGCTACAAACGTAACGATGACTCAGACCTTACCGTTTGCTATCAACGTGGATTCTAGTAACCCCATTGCGAACATCATTGGCCGCCAAGCTACTTGGAATCTCGGAGACATCCCACCCCGCACGCAAAAGAAAATTACGGTCGAATACTTGGCTGATGAAGTTGGTTCGATTGACCACCTACTTACTGTGACATGCCAAGAGGGTCTCGAGGCATCATCACAAACGGTAAGCAAAATAATTGAGTCTCCTTTAGAGATTAAAATAACAGGCCCTGAAACCGCCAGCCTTAACGAGATCGTTGAATATCAAATACTGATGCACAATAAATCGAACCGAGCCATTGATCGAGTACAACTCGTACAAACGCTTGGCCCCGGATTTATTCATGTCTCACGAACCAACCCGCAGGGCAACCCAACCGTACGAAAGGTCGGTTTTCAAGCGACTGATATCCAACCTGGGCAAACGATGGTTAAGAAACTGTCTCTTCGTATCACACAATCCGGCACGCTTTGCCATCAACTACACGCAACACTTGCCACCGGACTCATCATCAATAAGGAAACTTGTGTGCAGGTAACGCCGAACACCGGCACGTCGGAGGATTCACCCAAAGCAGCAACCGACAGCCTTACAGTAGCGATGAAAGGTCCGCTACAGTTCGCCAACAACTCGACGAACACCCATCGTTTCCGCATCACCAATCAATCCAACAACCCCATCACCAACATCACTATCGACGTTTTATTACCGGCGTCGTTGGAATCTCAGTTGGCAAGCGCCGGACACCGTCGTCAGGGTCGATCTATTATTTTGGATATCCCCACTCTGGCACCCGCTCAATCCCACACACTCGTAATTCAGAGCTTAGCAACGCAAGAAAGCGCCGACGATACAATTCAACTACGAGTTGTCGGGGACGGAATTGAAACGGTCAAAAAACAAATTGCAATTCAAATCACAGCGGCACAGGAAACCAATCCACTTGATCTCTCACCCGACGGTATGGAACCGGCCGAAGAAAACCCACAGCGCGACCCTGCTGCTGATCTCGGAAACCTCGATCCACCCGTCAAGCCTTCTGAGGGGACAGTAGTGCCACCAGAATTGCAACTGAAATTAGCCGTTCTTAATGAGCCCATTGAAAACGGAAGCCCAAACACATTTTTTCTGTATTTACAAAACACTGGCAAATCAGCCGCATCCAATATCGAAATCAAGATTTCCGCACCCACAGGAATGATTATTACTGCGATTACGCACTCGACCGCGACAGCACAACAACTCGGTGAGGCCATTGCCGAAGATCAACTCAGTGCTACATTACCCATTATCGAATCGCTGGAACCTAACCAAAAAGTCACTCCATATAAAATACAAATCAAAGCAGTTACGGCAGGGGTCCATAAACTCAATGTAGCCGTTTCCGCAACTGGACTCGTCGCACCTATTACGGCAAGTGATACCACTCGAATCCTCGCACCTAATTAGCTCGTACAGGAAGACGTGTTGTAACATGCCATGTTGTGTCATTCTTTATCATGAAACACCAGACGACGCGGCAGTAGACTCTCATTTGGATTTCATGCTTCAAGCCAACGATGAGCTACTCACATGGCGGTGGGATACAATCCCACAGGACAACCAAGTGTTCGTCGCCTCAAGGCTTGCCAATCACCGTATTGAATACTTGACGTTAGAAGGCCAGCTTTCTGGTAATCGAGGTACAGTCACACGCATCGACCAGGGAACTTTTGAGCCAGCCATTGAAGGCTCTCAGCAGCAGTTTTCAATTTTTATACAAACCACCAAATTTCAAGGTGAGCTTGTAGCCGAGGCGCTTTCCGAGGACCGCTGGGAATTCCGTTTGCTTCCCAATAACACTTAAAACAATCTATCGGGGCCTGTGGTTGAATTGAGTTCTCTACCGATCCAAATCTACAGTGACTTCGACAACATCCTCGTCAATAGATAGTTCACTGACGGATAGGTTCCTTCGCTTGTTTTTAATACGGACCTGACTCGGTATCGTCACAACAGCCACCTCACGATCGGTCCCCGGCTTCCATTGGAAATCGACGCCCTGACGAGCCATGGCCGACTCAATTTCATCAAACGCGCGCTTAATACTCACCGGTAAACTACCCGCGTGAACACTCACGATGCGAATCTCAACCGTGTTCGGATCAGCTCCTAATTCAATCTCCAGAACGATCGAAATAACCACAGTATACCGCGAACGTTCAATCGTAAAATACAACGTCTGTTGTTGTTTTCCCAACTCGATTCGTGGCTGTTTAATGCCCTCAGGTAAATCCCTGTTGGATTGAGGTCCGAATTCGGTAGCCAGCCACGCGTTGATTTGCTCTTCACGCACCTCAAAAACCAGTTTATCGCGATGCCAGATATCGTCTTTAATGTTGTCAACGGTTTCGTGCAGCGCGACCAGATGCGGTTGATGCACTTTATTTTCAACAGCCAAGGCGGTTTGGTAATTCGGCGGTACCGTCTGTAGTAACCAAAGAATCAGTAAGCACACCAACAAAATCACCACGGACACGACGAGCACTATGTGCAAGATCCGTCGCCATCCTTTTTTGATACGTTTCATGACTTGCTACAAAGCCTTTTAAACCGTGTCGAGCGTTGTCTACGCGTTTGCAAATTGTATCAGCGCGTATTTCTTTTTCCCACGCCGTAGGACGATCACTGTTTCGCTCGCAAGATCACTCGCTGTTAACACATAATCCAATGAATCGATTCGGCAATTGTTTACATAGCCACCGCCCTGTTCAATGGAGCGCCGCGCATCACTCCGACTTGTACACAAACCCGATTCAACTAATGCATCAATCATTGTAAATTCATTGCTACCTAACCGATCTCGACTAGCGGAAAGGCTGGGCACATCCGCAAAGATATCCAACAACTGAGTGTCATCTAAATCATGGATTTCCGAGCCGAAGAATATCTCAGTAGCTTGTAGGGCCACTTCAAGGCCCTCTGCGCCATGAACATTTCGAGTCACTTGTTCTGCTAGACACTTCTGGCTCGATCGCAAATGTGGCTCAGCTTGACGAGATTCATCTAGCTTTCGAATTTCCGCCATTTCCAACTCTGTCAAAAAACGCAAACACTTGCCTGCATCATCATCGGCAATGTTAATCCAGTATTGGTAAAACTTGTACGGGCTTGTCCGTTTGGGATCGAGCCAGATAGCGCCCGATTCGGTTTTGCCCATTTTTGTACCGTCAGATCGAGTCAGCAATGGGCAGGTCATCCCTTTGAGAGCAAGTCCATGCATGCGACGACCCAGATCAATCCCAGCCGTGATATTTCCCCATTGGTCGCTGCCGCCGACTTGCAATTCACAGCCATATGCTTGGTTTAAGTGCACGAAGTCGTAAGCCTGCAGCAACATGTAACTGAACTCGGTATAGCTCAAACCGCTCTCGCCATCGAGCCGACTTTTGACAGAATCTTTGCCAAGCATCACATTGACAGGAAAGTTCTTCCCGATATCACGCAAGAATTCCAAGAAGGTAAAAGACTGCATCCAGTCCAAATTGTTCGCAAGAATTGCACCACCACCAGACTCTTCAAAATCTAGAAAGCGCTCCATTTGGCTCCTGATGGCCGCAGTATTGGCTGACAATTGCTCAACCGTTAACAGATTACGCTCTTGGCTTTTACCACTAGGGTCCCCAATCATCCCTGTGGCACCGCCGATCAATGCAATCGGTCGATGTCCTGCTTGTTGAAAACGACGCAACGTCATCACTTGCATCAGATGCCCGATGTGCATGCTGTCCGCCGTAGGATCAAAGCCGATATACATCGTCCGCGGTTTTTCCTGGAGCCACGGTTCAAGTTCATCAGTTGTTTGATGAATTAAGCCTCGTTCCGAGAAGTCAGCCATTCCCAGGTTCGTAGTATCGGTATCATTCATTGCAGTCACATCATTCGCGTCTTCAAAACAATTGTTTATTATGTTTTGATTATGTCAAATCGCAACGTTTGTGGATACGACGCATTCTAAAAGTTCACCGGCTATTCGCAAAAAACACCGGAATTTAAACCATTATGTGAGATAGCTATCGCCACATATCATCGAGTGGATTCGTAGGCGTATCTAACTTTGGTTTCGGCAACGCACGCATCGCCATTTCAATAAAGAGTAAATCACTCTGGGTCGTAATTTTTCGGTTAAGTGGAGAACCTGTTACGATTTGAACATCGTATCCTGCCCACTCAAGTAATTGAGCTTCATCTGTTGCATCTGCATAGTTTTCAACGTTGGTATATGCCGATTCTAAGATCTCACGCTGGCAAACTTGAGGCGTTTGAGCTTCCCATAACCCTGCGCGTTCGACAGTTTCCTGAATCTTGCCTTCCACCACTCGCTTGACCGTAGAAACGATCGGCGTGGCTAGGATTGCCGCACCACTGCGTTGCGCCTCTATAAACAATTCGTCAATCCAAATCTCTGAGATGCAAGGACGGGCAGCATCATGTACTGCAATCAACTCAACTCCCTCTTGAACTTTTGCGAGCCCTTTTTGGACAGACATGGCACGAGTCGCTCCTCCGATAGTTACATCCACACCTAAAATTGCAGTTTCAGCGCCAAATCGACTACTAAAATCCTCACGGTCTTCTTCAGCAATAACTAGAATCACTTGTTTTACATCACTGCGATTGATAAATCGATCTACACAATGTAACCACACTGCACGATTTTTTAGCGGTGCATACGGCTTCTTGTAATGCTCATCACGAAAGCGACTGCTCTTACCCGCAGCCACAATTATGACAGCGACATGTCCTGACTGGCCCGTCAATCCTGTGGATTCCTGTTGTTGCATCTTATTGCACCTCAATCAGTTCTTTCGTACATCGCTTGTAATATTGAATCAAATTTGGCTGCGATCTGAGAGCGTCGTAATGTCCCTTTAGGAGTCAGCATATCATTTTCCCACGTCCAAGGTGACTGTACCAATGCCACTTTTCGAATTTGCTCGTGAGGAGCGAAACCGTGTAATTGCTGTTCAACAACTTTATGGAACCATTGCTCAACGTTGGGGCTATCCACCCACACAGCAGGACCACCCGATAAGTCCAATCGATTTACGAATTGTTCCCAATTTGGATGGACCAATGCCACTAAATAATCACAACCGTGACCATACACCATTACTTGCTCTATGGTCGCATGCTCTTGTAATTCCGCTTCAAGTAACCCTGGCCAAATATTCTCGCCGACAGTTGTCACGATCATCTCGTCGAGGCGTCCGGTAACAAACAAAAATCCATCATCGTCAATGCGACCTAAATCTCCGGTTTTGAACCAACCATCTTCGATGGTTGTTGACGTTAATTCAGCATCTCGAAAATATCCTGCAAAAACATGCGGGCCCGCGATTTGAATCTCGCCTACTTCGCTGATCCGCACATCCGTTTCCGTTAGCGGTTTTCCAGCAGAACCCCTGCGTTGTGTGGTGCGGCTATTTAGAGTTGCCACCGGCGAGGTTTCCGTCAGCCCATATCCTTCAAGCATGGTGATACCATGTTCCTCAAAAAAATCAAACGTTGCATTATCCAATGCCGCCCCACCAGAATTTACTTGGTTTAGCCGACTACCCCACACGCTCGAGTTTCCACTGTCCGCTGAACCTACTGCCTCACGCAACCGCCGAAAGTACAACGGCACTCCATTGATGTGAGTCGGTTGGCTATGTGTTAAGTCCGCGATCGCGTTGTTCCTATCTGAGGCAAGTGTTAAACGATGCCCACCAACAATCCACGCGTACAAGTCACATGTACGAGCAAATGCATGGAACAACGGCAAAAAGCAATATTGATGATCCGATTGGTCAAACCCATATCGATCTAAAGTCTGCTCGGCATCGAAAGCCAAATTGCCGGCACTCAACATGACACCTTTGGGTGCCCCAGTGGTACCTGAGGTATATATAATCGTAGCTATTCGATCGAAATCAAACTCTGATGGCAATTCCTCTTTTACATCTATTTGACCCAAGTTGATGATCTCGTCCCACGATCCCAGCACGGTCCAGTGGGCATTGTCATCCCTAATAGACGGTTCGTCGAACAACGTCACGACATCAATCGCAACTGGCACAGTATCCAGACGATCAAGATCATCGATAATCAATAAACTCATGCCAGAATGTCGTATTTGTGATTGCAGTTGTTGCGAGCTTAATTGCGTGCTCAGGGGAACACTCACCGCTCGCAGGTATTGGCACGCAAGGTCTGCGATGATCCATTGCCAACAATTTTCCGCACTAATCCCCACTCGATTGCCATCACAGACTCCAAGATTTTGCAGCCCATACGCCGATTTGGATACCTGTTGCCACAGTTCCTGCCATGTGAACCACGTCCAACAATCATGCTGAAAGACTTGCAATGCTGGGCAATCGCCACGTTGTTTCACGTGTTCTAACAGTTTCTTGATTAGCAACATAAATAGAAAAAACCTAACCCGTCAATCCGATGCCCATCTATAATAACGTGCAACCCATTTAACCAGAGCATTTCTAATGGTTCATACACGCCTAAATATAAGTTACAAACCGAAGTCGATGAAGCGTTTACCCGCATACTTTTCATTGTTTGTGGTGTTCGCTGTCGTCAGCACGTTCGCATGGAAGCTCGCGCCCAATTCGTTGCACGCTTATGAGAATAAAGCGGCCGTCGACAAATTGCGTCTGGTCATTGAGCATAAAAATGGATTCGAAAAACACTATACGCAATTCAAATATCACCGCGGGATGACTGTGCTACATATGATGCAACAAATGCAAAAACATCCACAGGCCACCAAATTTAAAGTCCGCGGATCCGGAGCGTCAACGTTTTTATATGAATTAGATTCCGTTGCCAACCAGGGAGCGACAAATAACTGGATCTACTATGTGAATGCCAAGCGAGCGACTGAGGGTATTGGCACAAAAACTCTCCGCACTGGAGACATCGTCCGCTGGAAATTCGAAGCGTACGAGTAGAAACTCGTTAACTGGATTCCGCTTCGCTGGTCGCCAAAACTCTCGCCAACGCGCTCTTGCGATGAGATACCCAGTGCAACGCCACTGTATAGCTGCCTAGAAATGCAAAGGCAAAAACCATGTCACCCATCAGGGTATGACGAAAGAATGGTATCGCTTGGCTAAAACACAGCATGAGTCCACTCATGCTATTTGGATACATCGACCCGCTGCACCACAGGGTTAAATTCGTAACAACAAAAAACGCTATGGAACAGAGCAGACCACTCGCTCCAATCGTTAGACAGGTTTTGACGCCTTTCTGTGGTGCCTGCAGCCGAGATTTCAACCAAGGCCCCGCTAACGCTGGCAGCATCAAGCAAGTGTATACACTCATCATGATAAAGAAATTGTAGCCGCCAAATTTGAGGTCACTGATCACCATGACCGACAGGGGCACAGCGATAGCCATTGACCGCTTGCTGAATAAACAGCCGCTTAATAAAGCCAAGGCAGCAACGGGTGAAACGTTTGGATAATCTCTTAGACACAATCGCAATACAACGCCGCAGATGACCAACAAGCAAAAAAGGGACACATCACGGTAAGTCAAATTGTTAGTCATAGTTATCTTTAAAATCAATTACAGTTGTTTGTCAATTCAGAGAACACTTATGACCCTGGTAGCGCACCGGGGACAGTTGCTGGAGCATCAGCGGTTACTGTTTCTGGAGTCGTTTCAACAGGAATCACAAAGCTCTCTAGCTTGCGAATCTCCGCAGCAATTTTTTCTAACAGCTCATCTCGGTTTAATTCGTCCTCAGCAGGTTTAGACTCATCTGGCTCTGGGATACGCAAAATATCAATCAATGCCGTCATGGCGTCTCCTACGCGGTCTAAAGCTAGCTGTCCAGCAGCATCTTGAACAGCTGCATGCATGCCTATCGGTGGTGTTGTACGTATCTGTTTTTCACCAATAGCTTCATAAACATGGAATAGCTGATAAACCAAAATCCGTCTCGTATAATCAACTTGCCTTTTTTCTTTCGGCTCTAACATCGATTTAACATCGCTGGTGCCGCCCATACCGCCCAACGCTCCACCCATATCACCACCCATTCCACCCATGGCTCCGCCCATGCCACCCATCGCTCCGCCCATGCCACCCATCGCTCCACCCATGCCCATATCGCCTTCGGTATCACTTACGCCGGAAGCTTCTTGTAGTGCCGCTAATGCTTTTTCTTGATCAACACGATCGATTTCATTACGGCAGATACGAACGATCAAAGTACCTAATGCATTTGATGTTGATTCAACAGGAACTTGAGTCGAGGGACTATAGTTGAAATACTTCAAGGCTCTAGCTGCTGTCAGCCTTAACGACATCGCTGCCTTTTCATCTCGCATGATGCTTAAAATCTTAGGCAGAATTTTTTGGTCATCTTGGCCAATCATCGCCAAGACATCAATCACGCGGCGTTGCAACCAGACGTGACCTGCGGCGCTACGATTGGCCGGGGGAGTAGCTTGATTTAATAGCTTCATAGCTTCGCCGGCAATCGTGACAATATCGCTTCCAGCAATATTTTGGTTTAATCGATTCAACCGTACATGCCGTAACACTCCAATCCAACTTGCCAGTAATATCGCATCGGTTTCCGCACCAGATTGGATCGCGTTTACCATAAATGTCAGGGCAGCGGGTAATGGTACAGGAACAGTACGACCTTCATTGGTAAGAACAACTTGGCTATTGAGTTGACCGATGATCAACATTGCATTGTATTTTACAACTGGATGATAGTTTTCTTGTAGAAAGGCCGTCATTTGCGGGATTGCAATTTGGTCGACCACATGACTGTGGATACTATTGTCCGTGCAAATCATTGTTAGCTCTTTGATAAATTCTAATCGTTGCAGGTCAATATCACCCATACTGGCTTGCGTCATTAAGGCAAAGTGATAATTTTGATACCAACCAGTGAGCAGTTGTTGATTGGTAATTGTATTCTGATCCGGTGTGCCTTCAGCGATTACAAAATTATCGTTCAATCCACTTCCGCCGCGCAATACGTCGTACACTTGCGCTTTCGCAAAACTCACGTTGCGGCGTATGGTGGACTGCAAGCGTTTGTCGGCCAAAACGGCTTCAGTTTTACCATCAAAGATTGATGCTACATCAATTTTTTTGAAAGTCGGTGGTGCTGGCGCAGGTGCTGGCTGTTGAGCAGCGACGCTGATAGTAACGAGCATCACCATCGCCAAAGTTGTCAAATGTCCAACAATACCTAAACTTCTGTTCAATAAAAAACTTCGAAACAGCACGACTGTCCCCTTTATTTTATGAGCTGTTTAATTCAAATATGCTCGCATGATACAAGCATCTATTGTTTTCGCTTCTCTTATCTTTTTCGACTCAATTCGGCGTCAATCAGGACTTGAATTCTAACCTACTCGCTTTTCTTTCACATTACACTGCAAAACATCGACATATGGCAATAATCCTTATCAACTTTTCACGATTACGCCTAAATCCAACGAAAAAATCATTTTCAAAACTATTGTAACTATATCCCTTTACCACTTGCTTTTCCATATTGAAAATCGGTGAGGCGAGAAGTTGTCCAACCCTAGGACGAGTGTAAACACGGTTATATCACCTTATTTTACTGCACTCGTCGAAAAATTCCGCTCGCTGTTTAGTATCCAACATCATAACCTCATTCGCAATTGGTAGCTCAGGCCACATCGCCATCAACACATCGCAAAATCTGCCATTTGTTTTTCCGACCACGGATTGCCCCATTACGCCCATCAACGGAACGTCACCGATCCCGCAACTTGGAGACCGCGCCTTAAATACATAACCTACAATGTCCGCAGTTTGTAATTGCGACACGCGCTGCCTCGCAAATTCGCTCATTTGCTCGGTCCAGTCTTGCCGCGATTCAACCCCAATCAACCTAAGACCAGCACTCGATTCTTCAATCTGAATAGCCTCGCGAGGAATAGACATGCCAATTTCAACCTCGGGGCAAACTGGTACCCACTCCACCTCAACACAATCATCTAACCAACTCTGAAGTTTACTTTCACCGTCGTACCGCACACGTTCGCCAAGCAAGCAAGAAGAAATTGCTATCCGAATTGAATCTGTCATAGATTTTTCTCAACTCACAATACAACATTCACTTTAAATACCTACAACAATATCAAAAATATTTTGTCGTAAGCCGTATCCTACCATACGTTTAGTCTTACGGTATCTGTGCTAGTTGAATCATCGAACCAACTGTGCCAAGATAACTAGTTCTGTCAGTATCTCCCTTGTAAACGATCCCCATGACACCTATCCGCACTGCACTCGTCACAATTATTATTTCACTGCTCTACGCTGTCATCCGCTACAACATTACAGGGGACGTCCCCTGGAGCCAATTCCCCGTCTTCATTATCAATAAAGCAACAGCCTGTAGCGGAGTCATTCTACTCGGACTTGCCGGACTAAACGATTCTGTCGAAAAACGCCATCGAATCGGTCTGTTTGCGTCCGCTTGCCTCGGCTTGCATTGCTTGTTGTCCTTGATGCTGCTGACGCCAGCCAATTTTAACGGTAAATTTTTTCAAGCTGACAATACATTTACTACCATCGGTGGATTAGCTCTGTTGTGCGGAGCATTAGGCATTCTCGGCCAAGCTGTCCTCTGGCGCCGCTCGATGAACGCAGCACCGAATTCCGGCCCGAGTTTGATCAACGGCCTTGGCCGAATTTTATTGCTACTCGCCGCGGCACACGTCACATTGATCGGATTCCGTACGTGGACACAATGGTCACTGTGGCCTGGATATCTACCACCAATCACATTAATCATTTTCATAATCGCAATTGGCTTGGCAGTTGCCAACCACCGCAAAAAACGTCTCACGCGGCTACAAAGACACTAGGATATGCCGAGCCCCTCACAACAATACGACGCGATTGTAATCGGTGCTGGAGCCGCTGGGCTGATGACTGCTATCAGCGCTGCGACAAAAAACCGTAACGTATTGCTGCTTGAAAAAAACTCAAAGCCCGGCGCTAAGATTCTCATGTCCGGAGGCACTCGCTGCAACATAACCCAAAACACCGATATCCAAGGAATCATCTCAGCCTACGGTAAACCTGGACGTTTCTTGCATTCGGCGTTAGCCGTGCTCGGCCCAGAGCAACTCATCGAATTTTTCAACGAGCGTGGAGTCCCCACAAAGTGCGAACCTTCGGGTAAAGTCTTCCCGCAATCGGACCGAGCACAGGATGTATTACAGGCACTACTCGCTAGCCTCGATCAGACTCGAATTGATTTGAAATTAAGTCATGCCGTAACGAGTATTAAAGCGGACTCTTGCGGATTCAGTATCGCTACGAACAACGGGATTTCTACCGCCCCACACGTAGTTATTACCTGCGGCGGTAAATCCTTTCCAGGATGTGGCACAACCGGTGACGGATATCCATGGTCAACGCATTTCGGCCATAGAATTGTCCCAACACGACCAGCATTAGTACCTTTGGTAACTCCTGCCGACGCGTGGCCCACTCAATTGCAAGGCATCACCTTACCCGACATTGAATTAATCGTCCGTAATTCCGATGGTAAACAACTTGGAGCACAACGAGGGTCAACTCTGTTTACCCACTTTGGCATCTCCGGACCGACAGCGATGAATCTCAGCGGCATTTTCACTGCGGTTCCCAATCCTGAAAACCTCCAATTAGAAATTAACTTCCTCCCCGAACTTTCATTAGTTCAAAAACAACAACAACTCGCAACGCTGTTTCGACAAACACCCAAGAAACAAGCGCTCACGGTTATGTGTCAACTTCTACCCCAACGAGCCTCAGAAGTGCTTCTTGATCAGTCAGACATCACGCACAGCCATAAATCGGGAGAAGTGTCAAAGCAGCAAATAATTAGAATAGCCAATTCGTTACATCAGCTACCAGTCATCATTGATGGGACACTGGGATACAAAAAAGCTGAAGTTACTGCTGGCGGCGTTGCCCTAGATGAAATCAATTCGTCAACTATGCAAAGCAAACTTCAACCCGGTCTGTTTTTCGCAGGTGAGATTCTCGATCTTGATGGACCAATCGGCGGTTATAATTTCCAAGCTGCTTTTAGCACAGGATACCTAGCGGGACTAAACATTTAGGGCTCCAAGACTCTGCGGCGGCCGCGCTAACCCAATGTTGATACTGTCAGCTAACAATCTCGGGACGGTCTTGAGCTAAACCCTCTGTATTGGATAGCATAACAACAAATCCTTTGCACGAATAATCATCACACCATTACTTTTCCGAGCTACGCCGTGCCTCAGAAAAAATCCACTCTAATAATCGCTGGTTTTGCCGTAGTCCATTGCTGTTTATTTGCATGGTTTAGCAGCTATACAGCGGAAGATGCCTTCATCGTTTATCGATATAGCGAAAACCTCATTCATGGGAACGGCCTCGTTTTTAACTCGGGTGAATACGTTTCCGCACTTACCTCGCCTCTTCATGCTTTGATAGTCAGCGTGCTATATGGCATTACCAATTCATCCCTGTGGGCCAACCGACTGTTTGTTCTTGTATTGCATTTTGCAGCGACTTGCTATGCGTTACAAGCCGTTAAAGATCTGCAAGGAAAAATTCTGTTCGGTTTGATCGTTTGGTGTTCACCATTTGTTATTTTCTGGACCGCAGGTGGATTAGAAACCATCTATCTATCAAGTTTCATCACGATTGCATTTGCTGCGGCTGTCAAATGTCTGAAACATCATTCAATCAAACACCAATGGATTTTTTCGATCTGTCTCGGCCTCGCATTTCTGACGCGTTATGACAGTTGTTTAGTTACGTTACCAATCTGGTTTCACGTGACATATAAACAATATCAGTATTTCCCCAAACAATTCAGACAGTCCCTAGCAACACTGCTGCTGCCAGGGCTATTTATTGCCAGTAGTTGGCTCATTTTCAGTTTTAACTATTATCACGACATCTTCCCAACCTCTGTCTACCACAAACCTCTGCAGTGGGACACGCAAAGAGCTGCAGTTAGTTACATGATTCAATTTGGTCTATTTTGTGGCATCCTACCGACGCTCGGCTGGTTTGTTGTTGACCAATTCAGGCGCAATAAATCCAAATTGCTCTCTACCGCGATTAACACCACTCAAGAACACGTCGGTGTGTTGATCGGATTATCGATTTTCGGATGCTATGCCAGTGTGACCTGTTTGGCACACATGATGTTTAGCAACCGCATGCTCCTACCCTATCTACCCGCAGCTACATTACTACTCATTGACTTCTTAATGCGTATTAACCACACCGGCAATACTGTTTGGCGCGGCGGGCGATTTGGCCACAGGAGTTGGCCAATCGTTATCGTGCTAGCAATCGCTGTTCAATCAACGCTGTTTTATTACATCGATCAAGTTTCAGTTAACCCTGGACGTTACGGTGAATACACAAATCTCTCACGAAGATCCTACATCACGTTCATGCAGACACTCGATGACCAAGCCGCTAAGATTTCCCAGCATTGGCGTGACACTGGGAAACAAGGGCAACCACAGATTCATGTCTATGCCGCGGGTATATTACCCTACAAATATCCGCAAGCCAAAATTGTCGACTGGGGATTAGTGTCCTACCGCAAAAAAGTACACGTTGATATGGTGCAAACCGGATTGCTTTATAGTTCTGATTACATCATCACACTTTCGCCCCGACATCATCGTCTACGGTATCAATTGCAGCAAGAAGCCGATGGATTGATTGTGGTCGACAAAACCACGATCAACTTTGATGGGAACTCCGAGACACTAGGCGTGTACTTCAATCCAACACCTATACCCTATCGATTACCCAACTACGTCGATGGTGAACCGCGTGATCGTATCACGCCAAAAATTAATGAATAAGACAATGCCAACCACTGATCAACACACCACCGCAGATGCTAAACCAACGCATCAATTCCGCTGGTATGTCATTTGTGGTGTCTTCGCTGCCGTGATTGCAATCGTTGGTTTCATGATGCATTTTCAGTTCTTCCACGATGATGCCTATATCACACTGCGGTATGCTCAGCATTGGTTACGAGGCGATGGGATAGCTTTTAACCCAACAGAACGTGTCGAAGGTTACACGAGTTTTTTTCATCTGGCCCTAGTCAGCGGCGTCGCTAAACTTTTCGGCGGAGCAGATAATCTACCTTTCATCACTCAGGGAGTAGGAATAATTGCCTTCGGTGGAATCTGTGCCACCATCGTATTTGTATTGAAACCATCAACCAACCAGTTGAACTACTCACCACGAGCTCTGTTATTATTACTCGTACCAACCAACCTCGCGTTGATTGCGTGGTCCCTCGGTGGACTTGAAACGACTCTCTACACGGCGCTGCTGATGCTGGTGACCTACCAATTCAGCAACACACTAGATTCCTCAAGTCTGACAACAAAGAAAATAAGTTGTCTAGGGATTCTCTTGGCAATCATCACGATGACGCGACCCGAGGCAATGCTATTTGTAGGCATCACGGGTCTATTCTTGCTGCTACCACACGGATTAAAGTCGCCGCGATGGAAACAACTATCCATACTGGTTCTTAGCTTTCTGGTAGTTTGGTTGCCCTACTTCCTCTGGCGCTGGAACTACTACGGCGACCCGTTTCCCAACACCTATTATGTCAAAATGGACATAGATTTAATGACGCGGTTGCGTAATGGATTCCATTACTTACATACTTATTCGAGAATTGCACCGTTTATATTGCCTCTTGGAATCGTGATCGGGTTACTCGCACTCATCCGGGTTCGAGACAAGGATCATTCTCAACATCGACAGGCCCATTCGCTGTTCTATATGCTTTGCGTTGCTAGTGTGGGCACACTGTACGTCTGCTATACAGGTGGCGATCATATGCCAGCCTATCGATTCTTCGTACCTTTAGTCCCAATCTACGGATGGCTGCTCGCCCAGTCATTGCCGATTGTCATGCCCTCACTCGTTAATCGTCACACGGGGATTCTATATATTTGTTGCATGGGTTTGATTTGCATGCAGTTCGTCTGGAGCAATCAAAAAATGCGTGATGCTCAACACATCGATCGTGCTGCTAGCGTTGGTCGCGACGTCGGTATATGGATCGAGCAGAACCTACCGGCACACAGCACCATTGCCTTGAACACCGCAGGGTCAACTCCATTTTTTGCCCCACAACATCGCTTTATTGACATGCTGGGTCTCAACGATAGGCACATTGCCCATCGCCAAATCAAGGAGCAACGGACTTGGTGGCAACAATACCCTGGCCATGGCAAAGGCGATGGTCAGTATGTACTTAACCGCCAGCCAGATTACATCATTTTGGGACCTGCTCAAGGTCTACCCGCGAACCCAGAATTCGTGCATTCACAACACGTTGTCTGGTTTCTGTCCGACCAAGAATTAGCAGAAACTGACGAATTCCATAGACAGTACCAACAGAGAATAGCAGAATTCCGTGGGTCATCTGGAATGCAACGCACGTTAGTGTATTATCAGCGGCAAGCTGCCAACAATAATCCACAGGAAAACTGATCCGCTGCAGATAGCTACTTCTGCAGGACTGCATCAAAGACTTTAAACGCAACATCGCCATTCCAGCGGTGACCACCTTGAAAATGATCCAAGTGCAGATTATCCGATACTCCCGCCGCCTTGTACACCCGCTGTAACCGCTGTTTAAACTTGGTGTCCCAGCCGTTTTTGACAACCAATGCGTCCTCGGAACCCATTTGCCACACACAGGGTCGCGGCGCAATGAGCCCTCCGATTTCACTATAGTCACCGTATTGCAACAGCCGAGGGATTATTTGAGCACCACAACTATAACGCTGGGACAATCTTTCCTGCATCAAGTTCAACGCCCCACTAACAGCAGCTACTTTGATGCGGTGGTCGACGGCCGTCACGAGCATCGTCATCCGTCCGCCGTATGATAATCCTGCACAGCCAATTAATTTTGCTTCAACTTCTGAGCGACTTTGCAAAAAACTGACTGCCCATCGCAAATCGCGTACGTTTTCAGCAATTGGAAGCTTTCCCAGAGCTAGTAAACGAACAAGTGAAACGGCACACGGGTCGGAGCTATACTTTTCAGCGTCCACTCGGTCACCAAAAGGAATCATGCATGGCACAGCCACAACATATCCGCGTCGAACAAATTGACGACCGTAGTCATAGTTTGCTTTTGTAATAGCCGCCGCAACACCCGGTAAATCATCGCGCCCAGCAACAGCATGGTGTCCATAGGGTCCGTGCCCGTGCACCGCTACAACGGCTGGCTTGGGTTTCAAGTTTCCGTTGCTTGGAACCAATAAATACAACGGCAGTGCTGGGACTCCCTCTGCTGTTAGCGTAATTTGATAACGGATATGGTCATCAAATCGTTTGCCGTTTTCAATAACCGTTTGCCACTGTTTTGGAGGTTCGGTCGGACCGAGCAGTTCCTGTAAATTCGTCCCGAAACTCGACTGCCACTCTTTCACGTGGTCTTGGCTTCGCCCGGTGAACACCTGTGACAATTCTGCGTTCGACAATTCACGACGAATCGTCTGCTGAATCGTCACCGGTTCCACAGCATCAACCGTTTGAACTATTTCCAGCAGGCAACAGGCCCCCAATAAAAACCATTTCCAATGATGCATGGTAAGATTCCCTTTCGCACGATTCCATATTTTTGTGTCACACGTACCGACTGGGTCAATGGTTGGAACCCCATTTTCAGTTCCATGATCCTCAAAAAATCTGAGCCCATTATCTCGCGGTCCAGCCACCATCAACAGTCAGCATACTTCCCGTCAAGAAACTCGATGCATCGCTAGCTAAGAAAATCGCTGGGCCTTGAATCTCCTGCATCTCGCCCCACCTTGCCAAGGCAACCGCACCGACAATAGATTTGATCGTTTGCTCGTCATCCTTAATGGGAATATTCATCGGAGTCAGAAAGGGTCCTGGGCAAATCGCATTACACGTAATGCCAAACGGAGCCAACTCTAATCCCAAAGCACGAGTCATCTGTACAACAGCGCCTTTGCTTGAAGTGTAGGGAGTACGATCTGACAAACCAACTACCCCTAACGTACTGGCTAGATTTATAATCCGCCCACTCGCTGCCTTCTTCATGTGAGGTATCACCGCTCGCGCAAATAACCACACGCCATTGACATTGATGTCCATTACTTGCTTGAATTCTTCCAACGACAATTCATCAATCGGCCCGCGGATATTGACGCCGGCGTTGTTAATCAAAACATCAATTTTGCCAAATTTTTCAATGCACGTATCGACGACACCCTGCACCTGTTCTTCCGACGTCACATCCGCTTGTATACCAATTGCTTGCACGCCATAATCGCGGCTAATTTCGTCTGCGGCGGCTTCGACCTCAGCTTGATTGCGACTAACCAGTACTAAATTAGCACCAGCCGATGCTAGACCAGCGGCCATCGCTTTACCTAAGCCCTTCGACCCTCCCGTAACAATCGCCACTCGATCATGCAATTCAAACTGTTTAATACCCGGCAATACCATCACGACTCCCTACAGTTGTAAATCAGACCCAACACACTATTCAATGAATTTAGTAAAGCTAATTCACAAAAAAAGCAGCGGCACCGACAAAGGGACCACTGCGATTTTATTGACAATCGTCATTACTCAGACTTTTTTTCTTCGGCGGCCTTCTTCGCTGCTGCTGCCGCGGCTTCTTCAGCCGCTTTCTTAGCTGCTGCTTCTTCAGCCGCTTTCTTGGCTGCCGCTTCATCAGCCGCTTTCTTGGCTGCAGCTTCTTCAGCCGCTTTCTTGGCTGCCGCTTCATCAGCCGCTTTCTTGGCTGCAGCTTCTTCAGCCGCTTTCTTAGCAGCCGCTTCTTCTTCCACTTTACGTTTTGCCTCAGCTGCCGCTTTGACTTTTTCCACGACAAGATCTGGTATTATCTGTAAGTCTGGTCGTTTTTCTTTCAGTTTTGCTACGCCATCAATCGTGATCTTGGTTTCCCAAATAAAGACTTTCTTCAAGCCTTTCAATGCAGCAATATCATCAATGGCAGCATCAGTAATTTCCGTGCCATAGATATTCAAATACACTAAGCCGGACAGCGGTGCTAGGTGTTTAACAGCTGCATCCGTTATTTTTGTTTTTTCCAAGTGCAAGCGTTGTAAGCCGCTGCAACCAGCAAGGTTTGCGACACCTGTGTCATCAACAACCGTGCCACGCATATTCAAGGAGACGATAAAACCAAGGTCTTTGACTAATGCCAGTTGTTCGTTACCTATCTCTTCGGTCGATAAGTGGAAGGCAACGTTAAGTCGATTGTCATTTTGAGCAACCTCTAAAACGGCCCCGCCAGATTCGCGAATTTTTTCAACCGCGGCTTTATCGGCAGCACTGTACTCAACTTTCACTCCTTCTTCATCTTGTCCAGAAGTACTTGGCACAACCGCTAGCGATAAACATGCTACACCAGCAACAAACAACATTCTTGAAATAAATCGCATCCGAATAAACTCCTAACTAATCAGCACACTTGGCAACATTACCAGTTTTAATCTCAACTGCTATCGGCATTCTATCATATTGCAGGACTCAAATGGAACCATGCAACCCATTATCAAAGACTCCAGCCCTTGCGGTACTCCTTGTGCACATACTGTTGAGCATGCGCGGAATTAGTCACCTTCAATTGTTTGGAATTCCATTGAATCTCTTCGCCGGATTGAAAAGCAACTGATCCCAGCAACACCGACTCGGTCAGCCCGCCTGAATAATGGAAATTACAGGTTGTTTCGCCTCCATCACGGATTGCACCCATCCATTCCGCATGGTGCCCAATCGAGTCATCAATCCATGGCTCCGGTCGTTCAGGTTCAACTTCCTGACCTTCATGAAACACAACATGTTTACTGTAGCCCGACAGAATCATTCCCTGAGACCCGATAAACAATTGCCCCGACGACCAGGGTTCCATCAGCTCACCGGTTTTATCACGCAACGTGTTAATAATCTCAGGCCGACGTCCACTGTCATACCAAGTCATGTGTACCGCTGGCTTTTTACCTCGTCGCGGATATTGATAATCCACCACACACCACTCGGGTGTCGTAACCAAATCTGGCGTAGGTCCCTTTGCTTTCACCGATATAGGGTTCTGCAGGTCTAATGCCCAATGCACTAGATCCATATAGTGACAACCAAAATCGCCTAAGGCACCACGACCGTAGTCCCAGAAACTACGCCACTTGAATGGGTGGATATCGGTACTGTAGGGTCGTTCAAGCGCGGGTCCGAGCCACAAATCCCAATTAACGTGGTCCGGCTTGGGTTGCGTATTGAAACTTGCGCCGGTGTACCTCGCAGCGGACCAAACATGTACACGTTTTACGGAACCAATAACCCCCGCTTGCACCAATTCCACTACACGACGATAGTTAGAACCGGCGTGGATTTGAGTTCCCATTTGAGTTACTAGGTTCTTCTCAGCTGCTAAATTTGCTAGTGTTCGTGCTTCAAACACAGTGTGAGCTAACGGTTTTTCACAATAGGTGTGCTTTCCTAAACGTAAAGCTAGTGCTGCCGCAGGAGCATGTGTATGGTCTGGTGTACCAACTAAAACACCATCGATCTTTTCCGCTTCGCTGTCAAGCATTTCTCGGAAATCGATATATTTCTTAGCGTTAGGATAAGGCTGGCAACCTTTATCTAATAGTTCAGAGTCGATATCAGCTATGGCAATGATATTTTGTGTAGCACAGCCTTTGATATTCGCACCCGCGCGACCGGTGGACCCCACCGCGGCGAGATTCAACCGCTCATTGGGCGATGTCGATTGTTGAGCGGCAGAGGTACCAGCGAAATATCCAACTCCGGCCACGGCGCCCAATACGCCAGTTGTCGTTGCCAGAAATTGCCGACGATCACTTTGTTGCTGCGACATCTTAGAATTCATCGTTTGACCCTCTTTCATAAATGCTACTTTTTCGCTCAATTGCAGTGCGACTTGTAACTTTCAAATCTCATAAACAATTCCGATCAATGTTCCAGCCATCGATAACATTGTGACCTTCATTGTATGTGATTTCGACGCGAGTTGCATCCATTACTTAACTGATTAAAACTATTCCAACACTCCTGCTAATTTTCATTACGCCTTGGTAAAATACACCAACAATAAACTCAACCCATACTATTTCATCACAGAAAGCAACTTCCTGACCATGAGTGACCTGACTAACAAAACCATCATTATTACTGGCAGTACACAGGGTGTAGGTGAAGCGTGTGCAATTGACGCTGCTAAGAACGGTGCAGCGGCGATCGTCATTACAGGGCGCAATCAAGAACGCGGTAATGCTGTGTGCAGCGAAATTAAAAGCCTTGGATGCGAATCGATTTTCGTTGCCGCTGAACTCGATAATGTCGACCAATGCCGTCAGATCGTAGCTGCTTGTGACGATCGGTTTGGTCGAGTGGACGGATTGATCAATGCAGCAGCCGACACGAATCGTGGGACCATTGAAGAAACAACCGTCGAATTCTGGGACTACCAGATGAACGTCAATGTTCGTGCGCCCTTTGTGTTAACTCAAGAATGTGTGCGGATTATGCAGCGTGAAAAAATCGCGGGATCGATTGTCAATATTCTATCGGTTGCCGGTTATTGTGGCTTGGATATCCTTTGTTCTTACAGCACGACCAAAGGTGCCTTGCATACACTTACTAAAAACAATGCCAACGCACTTCGCCGTCACCGTATTCGAGTTAATGGTATCAATCTTGGCTGGACCGACACTCCCAATGAACAAGTTGTGCAAAAATCTCAGGGCAGCCCAGAAGATTGGCTCGTCGCAGCTGAGAAGGCTTCACCTTTTGGCCGACTATTGAAACCAGATGATGTGGGAAAACTGACTAGCTATCTACTCAGCGACGTATCTGGAATTCTAACCGGTTCATGTATTGATTATTCGCAACGCGTGATGGGAGTCTTTCCACCAGAAGACGCCGTGCTCCTCTAATCAAACAGACCTCGGATTAGATCCTATGACCACTAGAGCTGCCACTGCCGCCGGATTCATCGATACTCATGCTCATCTTGAAAGTGAGCAGTTTGATGGTCGACAGAATCAAGTTATCCAAACTGCACTCGACGCAGGCGTGCAAAAGATTATTGCCATCGGCTGCACTTGGGGTTCAAGTCAGAAAAGCCTGTACCTCGCTAAACAACACGACAATGTTTACGCTGCCGTGGGAATCCACCCGAATTATTGCTCCACAGCAACCGACCACGATTGGGAACGCATTCTAGTAATGCTGGACCAACCGGAAGTTGTTGCTTTGGGTGAGACAGGCCTCGATCGCTACTGGGATTACGCGCCCTTTGAACTGCAGCAGAAGTATTTTGATCGACACATACGCACTTCGCAAAAGACTGGGTTACCGTTTATTGTGCATATGCGAGAGTGCGAGCAGGAAATCTTAGAAATGCTGCAAGAGGCGCGACAACGTGGGCCGTTGCAGGGCGTCATGCACTCCTTTACTGGCGATACCGTGATGGCAAGTAAATGTCTTGAACTCGGCATGTACATCTCTTTTGCCGGAATGGTTACGTTTAAGAAAAATGACGCACTACGAGAAGTAGCAGCCATGATCCCGCAGAACCGTATATTACTTGAAACGGATTGTCCGTATTTGTCACCGCACCCCTACCGCAGCAAACGGCCAAATCATCCAGCCATGATGTTGCACACCGCCCAGTGCGTCGCCGACGTCCGCGGTGTTTCACTTGAAGAAATCGGCTTGCAATCGACCCAAAACGCCTGCGATCTCTTTACACGACTCGACGGGAACAACGACAAAACCAAAAGCGTCTTGTAAGAGCAACCAATAGGCGGTCAAAGTTTATTGCGAATGCGTGGTTAGCGCAGATGCCCCCTTAGGCAGTCGCATGCGGTTCAGGCGACAGCAGGTCTTCAAACAGCTCTAAGTGCCCCTGGGCGCTGCCTAATGCTTCTTCAGCGAGCGCTCGTTCAACTGTATGCTCATCTAACGAAGCAACGCATTTTTCAATCAACAAAATATCGTCGCCTTGTGCACGTACTAAAAGCCGCAATAGATAATCCAACGAAGTGTCATGCAGGCTCGTAAAGGTCAGCGGAAAAGCACCAGCTTGAACAACTCCACCTTGGTCTAAAATCATTTCGCCAATCGCTTTGATCGTACGGTTTTGGTCTTCTACCACGTCCATGATTGTCGCAAGCGATTCTTGCTCACCATCATCAACCCAAGGCGAAACGAATGCCATGTAGGATGCCAATGACGAACTATGGACACCCAAAAGTCGATTCAAAATATCTATGGCACTGTTCATAATGTGTTCTTCTTTACGTTAAGCGATAAACCACACGACGGCTTGTTGAGCAACATGGGCTACCGATTCCCAACATACAATTAGCAGTACGGTGGGAGCGGTAATTGCGATCACATAGGCTGTTTCAATCTTGCCGACTTCAAGGTTTCCGACAGGCTTGGCAGTGGAGGGCTCACCCATGATCATCGTTTTGATAACTGCTAGGTAATAAAACAGACTGATCGCAGTATTGATTCCAGCCACCACTAAAATGACCAATAAATAGTTTTGCGTGGTTGAGGTATAAGCTTCGGTTATCGAAGCAAAAATCGCGAATTTCCCTAGGAAGCCTGCTAATGGTGGAAGTCCAACGAGACTAAAGAAGATCAAAGCCAAACAAATAACCAAGGCCGGGCGTGTTTTGATCATACCTGAATAATCTGAAATCTCTTCACTACCGATATAGTTTCGTAGGAATGCGATGATCGCAAACGCACCAAGATTCATGAATACGTAAACGACAATGTATTGCAACAATGCGCTTGCCGCATTCTCTGCTCCTGACGAGTCAACGCCTAACAACGCCATTAGCGGACAAATTGCCATAATCATGTAGCCCGCATGCGCTATCGTTGAATAGGCTAACATGCGTTTAATATTTGTTTGGCCGTATGCAGCAAGGTTACCGAACGTCGTTGTAATGATCGCAAAAAATGCTACCAACAGACCGATGAAGTTGCGAACAGGTGCTAGCTGAGCGTCCTTGGCTGCCTTACGAGCAACTCGTTCATCAAGCTGCTCTGAAGGTTCAACTGATGCAAGCGGCTGATCAACAGCTTCGTCTTCTGCCGCATCTTCAAAAATAGCTACTGGTGTCGGCGGCTGTATATCGAGCAGTTGTACATTTGCTGTTGCGCCTTGAGATTCGGCCCTTTCAGCTATCGTTTCCAATGGTACCGAGCCCAAACCAACAGCCAAACGCAACAACAATGCTAACGCGGCGGCTTTCGAAGCAATACTGAGAAATGCATTGACTTCAGCACATGCACCGTGAAACACATCAGGTGCCCAAAAATGGAATGGAACGACTGACAATTTAAAGGCCACGCCAACTGCGATCATAATTGCACTCAAACAAAGAACCGCTTGTTCCGATGCTGACATATTCGGCAAGATTTCCGCTAACTGCAAAGCAATCGTTGGTAAATGCGCTGAACTGGTTAAACCCGATAATAGCGAAATACCATAGAGCATGACCCCGGCGGCACCTGCGCCATAAATGGCATATTTCAAGCCCGCTTCGCTGCCACGGCGGCGACCCTTCATCAAAGCAGCCAATACATAGGAAGGCACACTGGTCATTTCAATTGCTAGGAATACAACCAAAAGATGATTTGCTGAAACCATCAGACACATTCCAAGAGTCGCACCGAAAATGAGTGAATATATATCCGCTCCGTCTTCCCGGTCAGGGATGCCGGAAATTTTGGTGAAGATCAAAAACATCACCAAGAAACCCATCAAGATCGTCCGCATCGCGACTGTTAATCCATCATGAACCAACAGTCCGGTAAATAATTCGCTGCCAATTAATTCTTCGGATCCAAGCTCCCAAGGGCGACTTGAGATTAACCCAGCGACCGCGCCAACCAAAGCAACCCAAAACAGATCAATACGACGAGAAATCAGCCGCACCAATAAAAAGAGCGATATAAACAGACTCAAGCAAATCTCTGGCATGAACAGCATGATGCTGTTCTCCGAGTCTGCGGTTAAGTCTGTGATAAGAGATTGAAAATTCATAATTTGTTTTGTTAGGTTATTGTGATCTTCTGACCGTCAAATATATATAATCGTTTTCCGTGCTTTACTGTTGATCGTGTACCTTCACAACTACAGCAGATTCATTACGAATCATCGAAGTGAGCGGTTGGGCAACATCCGTCAATACAACATCTGCTGAGGGTGCTGTGACAACAGGTTCCGCTGCAGGATCCGCTTCTTCCTCAGTCTCAGCGCTCGCTTCATATCGGACTCGCCACTCATTTAATGATTCAACTTGGGCCTCGACAGTATTGTCCATGTAACGAATCACTAGGTTTGGAAAAACCCCAAAGAGGATTGCTAAGGACAGTAGAATCGCGCCGATGGAAAATTCTCGATTGTTGATCGGGCGTATTTCTTCCGCATGAGGGCCTTTATATTCGGGGCCAAGGTAAACACGTTGGATAGCCCACAGAATATAAGCCGCTGTGAGAATCACTACACTTGCTGACAAAATTGCCAGCAACGGACTGAATTTCCAAACGCTTAACACAACTAGCACTTCGCCAATGAACCCGCAAAGTCCCGGCAGACCTAAGCCAGCAAAGAACAGGCCCATGGCCAGGGCAGTGTATTTTGGCATCAACCCATAGAGCCCGCCGAACTCATCGAGGTTTCGATGATGCACGCGGTCGTAAATAATTCCGACCATAAAGAACATCCCGGCTGACGAAATACCGTGACCTATCATTTGGAACAAGGCGCCATTAATACCCATTTTCCAATAATCACCATCGCCCATAATCGTCCAGACGCCAAAGCCGAGAACGACATATCCCATATGGCTAACGGAACTATAGGCAACCATCCGTTTGAAGTCTTTTTGAGCTAATGCTGCAAACGCACCGTAAATCATACTGGCTACACCTAACCCACATACCAGGTATGCAAGTTCTAGGCCGCCAACCGGACATATCGGATAGCAGATCCGGATGATCCCGTACCCACCCATTTTCAGCAACACACCAGCTAGAATCATCGAAATCGGAGTCGGAGCTTCCACGTGCGCATCCGGTAACCATGTGTGCACCGGTATCGATGGTACTTTGACTAAGAAGCCAATGAAGAGTAACAAGAAACACCACCACTGAACTGTGGGACTAAAACAATCGGTTTTTTGGCCAATTTCAGCCAATGCCAATAGGTTAAAGGTGTGAACGGGTACATGGTTTCCATCTGCCTGAATCTCTAGGACCTCAGTCATCACACTCTCATTTAAATTCAGAGAGGCAAGCGTGCCTGCGTCCAATTTTGTCAGGTCACTAGCAAAATACAGTACAAGAATTGCGATTAGCATCAACACACTACCAAGCAGTGTATAGAGGAAAAACTTGATGGCTGCGTATTCTCGCCGTGGTCCACCCCAAATGCCAATCAAGAAATACATCGGCAGCAGCATGACTTCCCAAAAAACGTAGAACAAGAAGAAGTCGAGCGCCAAGAAGACACCCAGCATTCCGGTTTCTAGCAGCAGGAATAAAATACAATAAGCCTTTAAGTGCTTTTTGATCGACCAACTTGCACCGACGGCCAGTACACTGATTCCCGTCGTAAGCATAATGAGCGGAAAGCTAATGCCATCAAGACCCATTGCAAAATGGATGTTGAATGCGGGAATCCAATCCACACTAAACGCCTTTTGCATGTCTGCCGTATTCGAATGAAAACGATCGTCACCGCCCAGCAAAAACACACCTACCGTGACGGCAAACGTAAGCAAGGTGATTGCTAAAGTCGCTATTAACAATAGATTCTTGTTCTCCGCTTCGTTTACACCTTCTTCGTCCTTGAGACTCGGAAAGAAGGCTAAAGCGAGGGCGCCAATTGTTGGCAAAAAGACAATGAGCGTAATACTGTTAAAAAAGTCCATAGTTTATCTCTCGTGTATCTTCGAAACTCTTCGAAGCTCTTTGTTTAATTCCCGTATGAGGTGGGAAAGTGTTTTTCAAACGGAATAAAAGGTCAATAAATTTGTAAGTAAATGTTTTGAAATGTTGAATGACTAATGTCCGGCAATGGAAACCGGGTCCCATATGAAACTGACAAGGACAAATACTGCAATCGCCGCAATGACAATGAACAGCACATATTGTCGTAAGCTCCCCGTTTGTATGCGACGTAGTGAAACGCCTGTTTGGTAAATCCAGCGCGCGATCAAGTTAACGGATCCATCAACGATAATTTGATCCGCCAAACGTTCCCAGAATATCGCGACAGCTTTGGTTGCCCGAGCACTGAAGTGGACAATGGAATCCAAAATATTCAGATCAATCCAACTGATCCATCTGCCAATCAGTTTGGACGGCTTCACAAAAATCACTTCGTACAATTCATCAAACCACCATTTGTTGAGCAGGAATTTATGAATCCACTTGAATTTAGCTGCCATCTCGGAAGCCACCAGTCCTCGTGATCCTGGCAAAACGTACATGAACGCCGCTAGCAAAATACCAATGATCCCAGTCACTGTTGCTAACAATGTTACGGGCGTCTTAATGGCATCCATGTGGCTTAAGTGTTCATCAGGCACAACGATCGCCGCCACCGAACCGTCTAACGATGTGCCGCTAATAGTCGCTGGGCGTGAGGCTTCCAGTAACGTGCTCAAGTCCAATCCCTTTTGCAATGGATTTGGCCAGGCAACCGCAATGGCGAACACAGCCAAGATTACCAATGGATATACCATGTTGGGGTATTCGTGAGCGTGGGAGTACCGTTCTTCATTACGTGGCTTACCGGCAAACGTCATAAACCACATGCGGAACATGTAAAATGCCGTAATTGCCGCACTCGCAGTCGCCACCCAGAAGAATATACCGCCGAAGGCAAAGCCATTTTGTTGTCCCCAACTAAAGGCTTGCTCCAGAATCGAGTCTTTCGAGTAATAGCCACTGGTGCCGATTACAAACGGAATCCCTGCACCTGCAATTGCTAAGCAGGCAACAAACATCGTGTATGCGGTTACAGGAATCTTTTTACGGAGACCACCCATTTCACGCATATCATTAGTGTGCACAGCATGAATTACCGAGCCGGAACCCATAAAAAGTAAACTCTTGAAAAACGCGTGAGTGAATAAGTGTAATAGTCCGGCAACCCAACCACCTGCGCCTAAGGCCATGATCATATAACCAAGCTGGGAAATCGTTGAATAAGCGAGTACTTTTTTGATGTCGTTCGCTGTAATGGCTATCGTGGCTCCGATAAACAAAGTGATCGTTCCAATAATGGCAATGACCAACAAGGTCTCGGGGA